>RFJX01000037.1 GCA_003694425.1 Gammaproteobacteria bacterium | reverse complement strand
TTCCTGGCCGCCCCGGGGACCGTGGCCCGCGTGGCTGCCGATCACGGCCGGGCTGGGCCTGGGGCTGTGGGCGGTCGCCACCATGCGCCCGGGGCGTTTCAACGTCCGTCCCGACCCCCATCCCGCCGGACGCCTGGTCACCCATGGCCCCTACCGCTGGCTCCGCCACCCGATGTACCTGTCGGTCCTGCTGGTCTGCGGGGGACTCGTCTGGCTGCCCTACCACCCGCTCAAGCTCACCGCCTGGCTGGCCCTGGCCCTGCTGCTGTGGGGCAAGGCCCGGTACGAAGAATCCCTGCTCTGCCGGCGCTACCGGGAATACCAGGACTATCGTGCCGCCACGGGAGCATTCCTGCCCGGCCCCGGTTCCGGGCGCGCCGGACATCACCAGGACGACTGACGACCGCCCCCGCGAGGCAGGGCAGTGCGGCGGTGGAGGGACTTCAGGAGCTGGAGGGCAGCGGAAAATCACTCCACAATTTGACATATATCAATTCCACATCGTGCGAAGCCATTTATAGTCATGATTTGATGCAGGTCGCACTGACCGCCCCGGACAAGAAGGACGGCAGTCTGCTTTGCTGGAGACGTATGCATGCCCCGGTTTCCCCTTTCCATCCGCCAGCGACTGGCGCTGGTGGGCCTGGCCATCGCCCTGCTGCTCGCGGGCACCGGTTACCTGGTGACCGACCGTTTGTCGCACTGGCAACTTGAGACGACCTCCTGGCAGCAGGTGGCCGAGGCCGAATCGAAACTTCCCCCGACGCCGCATGCCGCACGGCAGCGCAATCGGCCCTCGACCCACCTCTCCGAGGCGATTGGCCTGGCCGGCCTGCTGCTGCTGGCCAGCCTGCTGACGTGCGTCTTGCTGATGGTCCTGTTCACCGATCATCTTGCCCTGCGTCCCCTGCGCGAGCTGGCGCAATGGCTGGGCAGGAACAATGGCGAACCGGACAGGATCTCCACGCTGCGCACTCCGGAGATCGTCGACCTCACCGACCGCATCCGGGAGCTGCTGCGGCGCAGCCGGGAAGCGACCGACGCCCGTCTGACGATGCTGCAGCAGGCGGTGGAGCAGAGCGCCAGCGTGATCCTCATCACCGATGCCGAGGGGAACATCGAATACGTCAACCCGCGCTTTACCGAGGTCACCGGCTACCCGCCCGGGGAGGTCCTCGGCCAGACCCCGCGGATCCTCAAGTCCGGCGAGGCCCCGGAGGAGGTCTACCGGGAGCTGTGGCGTACCATCAAGTCCGGCGGCGAGTGGCGGGGCGACCTGCACAACCGGCGCAAGGACGGCTCCCTCTACTGGGCCAGCGAGACCATCTCGCCGATCCGCAACTGCAAAGGGGAAATCACCCACTTCATCGCGGTGCAGGAGGATGTCACCGAGGCCCGTGAGCTGGCCGCGCGGCTCGCCCACCAGGCCGCCCACGACAGCCTCACCGGGTTGATCAACCGCAGCGAGTTCGAGCTGCGTCTGACCGCCCTGCTCTCCACGGCCCGTCGGGAGTATGGCAGCCAGCACGCCCTGGTCTACATCGACCTGGACCAGTTCAAGGTGATCAACGACACCTGCGGTCATGCCGCCGGGGACGAGCTGCTGCGGCAGATCGCCACCCTGATGCGCCAGCAGCTGCGCCAGCAGGATGTCCTCGCCCGCCTGGGCGGCGACGAGTTCGGGCTCCTGCTGCGCGACTGCCCCCTGGAGATGGCGGCGCGGATCATGAACAAGCTGCACGAAATGGTGGTGAACTATCGCTTCGGCTGGGGCGACAGCCATTTCCGCGTCGGCATGAGCGCCGGGGTGGTCCCCATCACCGCCGGTTCGCCCGACTCCGCGGAGCTGCTCAAACTGGCCGACGCCACCTGTTACATGGCCAAGGAGGAGGGCCGTGGCCGGGTCCGCATCCTCCGGGACGGGGAGGCCGAGACCACCCGGGTGAGCCGGGAGATGGCCTGGGTGGAGCGGCTGGAGCGGGCCCTGGAGGAGGACCGCTTCCTGCTCTATGGCCAGGCGATCCGGCCCCTCTGCTACGACCGGCCCGACCGCTGTGAGGTGCTGCTGCGCAAGCTGGACCGGGACGGCAGGATCATCGCCCCCGGCGAGTTCCTGCCGGCGGCCGAGCGCTTCGGCCTCTCTGCACGGCTCGATCTCTGGGTCATCGGCCACCTGTCGGAGTTGCTGTCACACCATCCCGGCCTCCTTTCCGGCGAACTCATGCTGGCGGTCAATCTCTCCGGCCCCAGCCTGGGCGACGAGCGGGTGCTGCAGCAGATTGCGGATGCCGTGCGTGAAGGCCCCCTGGCGAAGGTCCATCTCACCTTCGAGATCACCGAGACCGCGGCCATCACCAATCTCACCGCGGCGCTTCAGTTCATGGAGGAATTGCGGAGTCAGGGCATCCATTTCGCCCTGGACGACTTCGGCTCGGGCCTCTCCTCCTTCGGCTACCTGCAGCAGCTGCCCATCGACTATCTCAAGATCGACGGGCGCTTCGTGCGTGACATGCTCGAGGACCGGGTCGATGCCGTCATCGTGCGATCGGTCAACGACCTGGGTCATGCCCTGGGTATCGAGACGGTGGCGGAATTCGTGGAGAACGACGCGATCCGCGAGCGGCTGCAGGAGATCGGCGTGGACTTCGGTCAGGGCTACGGGATCGCCCGCCCCGCGCCGCTGGAGCAGCTGCTCAGGCCCGCAGCAGACGGCGCTTCTTGAGCCAGCGCACCACCAGGACCAGCAGCAGGCCGGTCAGGGCCAGGGTCCCGGTCTCCTCCAGCCGGGGCCGCGCCGCCTCCCAGCCGACCGTCTGGACCGCCTCCCACGCCATCACCGCCAGGGCGGTGACGATCCAGGTGAAGGCGCTGGCGTAGTCCTTGGCCAGGACCCGCTTCCAGTTGAAACGCATCCCGGCCAGGGTGGCGCGCAGGCCGCGCGGGTCGATCCACCAGCGCGGGGTCTGCCGGCAGAAGTCCGCATAGGCCTGGCCGAACCTCCCTGCCAGAAAGTGCTCCTCGGCGGCGACGATGGCGATGTACGCGCTCACAAAGAAGGCCCCGCCGAGCAGATAGACCCAGGGGTTGTTGTGGATGATGAACAGCCCGGCGAGGATCAGCAGGTTGCCGACATAGAGCGGGTTGCGGCAGTGGCGGAACAGGCCATCGGTGACCAGGTCGTCGGCGTGTACCTTCTTGTTCAGCCCGCCGCGCTTGATGTAGGCCAGGCCGATCACCGCCGCCCGCAGGCCCTGCCCGGCCAGGGCCACCAGCAGGCCGATCAGGTCCAGCCAGCGATCACTGGCCAGGTCGCCCCCGAAGGGGTGGGGCGGCAGGCCGAACAGGAGGGCGAACAGGACCAGGGCGAAGAGCCCGTTGCGGTACCGGAACAGGAAGTTGCCATAGGCCACCAGCCCGGATATTGCACCAGACCGCTCCGGATCCTGAGGTTTGACGATTTCGTTCAACAGCTTGACCTTGATTTACCGCACCAGCGGGTCCTGGAGGGAGAGGCGGGGCATCACTTGACCGCGATGATGCCGCTGAAGTTGTACCAGCGGAAGAACTCCTCGATGTGGGAGAAGCCGGCCTGGGCCAGCAGCTCGCGGTTCTCCTCCGGCCGGTAGGGGATGAGCACGTTTTCCAGCGCCTCGCGCTTGGCGGCGATCTCCACCTCGGAATAGCCGTGGCGCCGCTTCATCTCGTAGTAGTAATTGATGAACAGGCGGTTGAAGAGGCTGTCGCCGATGGTGAGCTTCTCCACCAGCAACAGGGCCCCCTGCTCCTCCAGCCCCTCGTAGATGTTGCGCGCCACCCGCTCCCGGTAGAGCGGACGGATGAACTGCAGGGTCAGGTTCATGATCACGACCGAGGCGTTCTCCACCACCTGCTCGCGGTGCAGATCGGCCTGTTGCAGTTCCCACTGGCGCTGCATCCCGTGGGCGGTGAGCTTCTCGCGCGCCTTGTCCAGCATCTCCGCGGAGTTGTCCACGCCGACGAAACGCACGCCCGGGTCGACCACCGGATCGAGCTGGATCAGGCTGGTGCCGGTGGCACAGCCCAGGTCGAACAGATTGCTGCCGGGAGTGGCGAAGTCGGCCGCCATCTCCCCCAGCATGCGTTGGATCTCGCCATACAGCGGCACCGAGCGGTTGACCATGTCATCGAAGACCCGGGCGGTGCGATTGTCGAAGACGAAGTCGCTGTTGCCCGCCTCCGGGTCGTCGAACAGGCGGTCGGGCTCGCTGGATGATTCACGCTGCTGGCTCATCTCTTGGCTGTCACCGGGAAGCGAAGGAGGGAGAGTATAGCCGAAAAGCCCGCGCGCCTTGACAACGGCTCTCCGGCTGCCGATCATCCCAAGGCTCGCGTGGGGCCGTAGCTCAGCTGGGAGAGCGTCGCGTTCGCAATGCGAAGGTCGGGGGTTCGATCCCCCCCGGCTCCACCATTTCCAGGCGCCAGCTCAGCGGCGCAACTGCTCTTCCAGGTCCTCGATCTTCTGTTCCAGGCGCTTCACCTTCTCCTCCAGCATCTGCACCTTCGGGTCCGCTGCGGGGGCGGCCGACTCGGCGGGTACGGTGGTGGTGCTGCTGCTGGACTCGTAGTCCACCAGGGAGCAGGAAGTCAGCAGCAGGACAGGCAGGGTGAGTTGCAGTACTCGGGTCATGAGGGTGCTCTCCGTCTCCGGTTCATGGTTCATTATGCCTCCCTTCAGTTCCCGGTTCCCGTGATCTCCCGCACGAAACGGAAACCGAGATAGTCGGTCCGGGTTGCGGGCCGAGACCAGTCCCGGTGATCCAGGCGCACGGTCGCAGGCGGGTCACTCCAGGAGCCGCCCAGACGGACCCGGCGCGGCTCATCCTCCCGGGCACATCGGCGGGCGGCAGGGCCGGGACGCTCCGCCCAGGGAGAACAGCTCCACTCCTGCACATTACCCAGCATGTCATGCAGGCCGAAGCCGTTGGGCAGGAAGCGGCCAGCCGGCGAGGTATGGAGATAGTGGTCGTCGCACTCGAAGGTGATCCAGCGGGGGTAGCGGAAGGCGAGTGAGCGATCCGCTACATTGGCGTACCGGCAGGCCAGCGCCGCATCATCGCCCCAGAAACGGTCGGCCGCCGTTCCCGCCGCCGCGGCTTCGCCCCATTCCTGTTCAGTGGGCAGGCGGTAGCGGCTCCCGGTCTGCCGGCTGAGCCACTCGAGGAAGGCGCGGGCATCGTTCCAGCTCACACAGACCACGGGGTGGCGTTCGTCCTGGGCAAACCCGGGACGCCTCCAGTCGGTGCCCTTCTCGTATCGCCAGCGGCCGTCGCCATCGGGATCGGCCCGGCAACCGCGACCGTCCCGTTCGGCCTCGGTGACATAGCCCGTCGCCTGCACGAACTCTGCGAACTCGCCCCGGGTCACCTCGTGCAGGGCGAAGCCCAGCGGACCACTGCTGAGCCGGACCGTGACCCACGGTGGCCCTTCCTCGCCGCCGGAGAGCCGATCGCGCCGGACCCCCTGCTCACCTGGCTGTGCAGGCCGCTCCGGTTCCGGGCCGACCGCGGCTTCCTGGGTCACGGGTACGGAGGGTGGCGGCCCGGGGTGGGCAAACGCCATGGACGGGGTGCCCGTCGGAGGGGATCCGGTGGATGCCGGTCCTCCCCTGAGTGGTGATTCCGGCTCCGTCTCCGGGAGCAGATCGCGGGTAGCCGATCCGGCCGGTACCTCGGCGGGGCCGAATCTCCGTACCGTGCCGGGTACCCCGATGCCCCACGGCTCCGGAGCCGCACCGGGAGGCTCGTCCGGCCGTCCGGCAGCCGGTCTTTCCTGTGATTCACCGGTCTGGGTGGCTGGCGACGGACTCTGCGGTGGCTTCTGCGGTGGCCTGTCCGCCGAGGCCATGGCAGCCGGGCGTTCCTCCTGCACGCCGGTCACCCCCGCGTTCCTGGATGCCTTGCTCACCGGCTCGCCAGTCCCGGTGGCTGGCAACGGCGCCTCCTCCTTCTGCGGGCTGTCCCCTGGTGCCACCGCCGCCAGGCGTTCATCCCGGATGCCGGCGGCTTCCCGTTCCCCGGGTGGGGGCGCGGTGGTGACCGCTGGTCCCCTCACCGGTCGCGTCGGCGGAGGGGGGAGGTATCCGGGCATCGCCCCGGTGGATGGAGGCGGGGTCCCGTCGCCGTCGACGGCGAGCGATGCGACCGGTTCCGGTGTGGGGACCGGCACCACCCCGCCGGCGCCTGTCTCCGGGGGCGGTTCAGCCGTTCCTTGCGGGGGGGCGATGCTGGCGGCGCCCGGTTCCCTGGCAGGGACATCATCCCCCTCCACCGGTGCGGCCGGCAGTGACCCGGGTCGTGTCTCCGGCCCCGTTACCGGCGGTGCAGGCTGTCCGGGCAGCCACTCCCGATAGAGGAACCCGAGTCCCCCCAGGATGACCAGCAGGAGCAGGAGCAACCACGGCCGTGTACTGTGCCCCGGCAGCACGGGACTCTCCCTGCGCGTCAGCAGGTCTTCCTCGTCCAGGCTGAGCCGGATCTCCGGGGATTCTTCGGGTACGGCGCCGGGCGCCGAGATCTGTGCCGGCCGGGAAGGGGGGGCTTCGGTCGCGTCCAGGCACAGCTCCTCACGCCATTGCCCTATGTTCCGGGGACGTTCTTCCTCGTGGAAGGCGAGTGCGTGGTCGAGCGCGGCGACAAGGGAAGCGTCGTAGTGCTCACCGGCGAGCTCCCGCAGGGGGACCAGGGGGTCACGGCCGGTGCGGTGCAGGGCATGGCTGCGATCGGTGGCATCCGCTGGCGCCCGTCCGGAGATGGCGAAGTAGAAGGTGGCCGCAAGGCTGTAGATGTCGCTCCAGGGGCCCTGCCGGCGGGCATCGGACTGATACTGCTCGAAGGGGGCGAAACCGGGGGAGACGATGGTCGTGAGGGAGCGGGTCTTCAGCCCGAGGGCCTGGCGGGCGGAGCCGAAATCGAGCAGCAACGGACTGCCATCATCCCGGAGGTAGATGTTGTCCGGCTTGATGTCGCGATGGATGAAGCCGTGGGCATGGACCTGTTCCAGGCCGTCCAGCAATTGCTCGAGCAGTCTCCGGACCTGCTGTTCGTCCAGCCGTCCCTGCTGCCGGATCAGCTCGCGCAGGGTACGTCCCTGCTCGTACTCCATCACCATGCAGGCGGTGTTGTTGGCCTCGAATACCGAATAGACCCGGATGATCGCGGGGTGGCGGAACCGGGCCAGGGTCCTGGCCTCTTCCAAGAAGCGCTGCAGGCCCCACTGGTACTCGGCCTCGGCCTCCGGCCCCAGCGGGTGCACCTGGCTGTCCTGGTCGCGGGTCGCCAGGGAAGAGGGCAGATATTCCTTGATCGCGACCGCGTGCCCCAGATTGGTGTCCCAGGCCAGGTAGGTGATGCCGAAACCGCCCTGGCCGAGCACGCCGTCGATGCGGTACCAGAGGAGCATGCTGCCGGGAGGCAGGGCATTGCGCCGGGGAGGTTCTCTCTTCACGCGTTCAGGCGGCCCGGAGCCGGGAGGTGGCGAGTACTGTGGTCATCCGGACAGGATATGAGAATCATTCCCAACAATCCAGCCGTCAAGGCCACCGCGCACGTTTCCGCTACCGTCTCACGGACGGGTGCGTGCGGTCCTTCAGCGGACCCGGGGACCTCATCCCCGGCAAGACCCGACGCCCGGGCCCCTGCTCAGCGGGGTGGAGTACCCCGTCGCAGGCCGGCCAGCCAGGACCAGATCCGGTTGCCGGTCAGCACCAGCAGCCAGTTGACCAGGGTCGTGAAGAGCACCACCAGCACCCCGGTCACTAGTCCGGCCAGCAATCCGGAGAGGCCGGTGAGCGGCTGCCCGCCGAACCCGATGGTGGGCTGCCCGAACAGGGCCAGCAGGGAGAGCACCAGCCATATCCCTCCCAGGGTGACTCCATAGCCGGTCAGGAGCAGTCGGAACAGCGCCCCCGGCTTCATGGCCGCTCCTGTGGTGAGAAGAGGGAGCGGGCCAGGACCACCGCCTCGGTGCGGTTGGCGGCCCCCATGGTCCTGAGGATGACGTGGATGTGCTGCTTGACGGTGGAGACGCTCAGGCCCAGTTGGGAGGCGATGCGCTTGTTCGGCTCCCCCCGGCAGAGGTGCCGGAGCACCTCGACCTGGCGGTCCGTCAGGCGTTCCAGGACCTGTCCCGGGTCGCTCTGCGTCCCCCCGCCTCCACCCGGCGGCGCCGGATGGATGGCGACGCCTCCCGCCAGGATCAGCCTGAGGGCGTCGAGGATGAGCTGGCTGTCCATCGCCTTGGGCAGATAGCCCATGGCACCGGCCTGGCGGGCCGCCAGGGCCTCTTCACCCCCCTCGGCCGAGGTGATGACCACCACCGGGGTCGGGGCCTGCTCGGCGCAGAGCCGGGCCAGGTTCCGGGCGGGGTCGTTCCCGGGCATGTGGTAGTCGACCAGCAGCAGGTCCCAGCGGTCCTCCCGGGAGAGGCGCAGGAGGGTGTCGTAGTCGCCTGCCAGTACCGTCTCCGCCTCGTGGTCCAGCCGCCTGGTCAGCAGTTGCAGGGCGTCCCGGTACAGGGGGTGGTCATCGGCGATGAGGATCCGCATGGGGACAGGATAGCGCAAAGCCCGGCGCGCGGACGATCGGCGGGCGGCAAGGTCCGGGGGGCTGCGCCCCCCGGAACACGGACGGCCTCAGTTGAAGAGTGAGGCGAGGTGGTCGAGACCGGCGCGGTAGATCCCGCGGATGGTCTCTTCCGCCTTGGCATCGGTGGCGCCGGCGGCGCTGAAGGTGGACGACCAGCTCACCTGGCACTTCCCGCCGCCCATCGGGGTGACGCTGATCTGCGACTGGTAGCCGCTCACCGGGAGGGGCGAATAGAGGATCTCGTAGCCATAGCTGCGCTGGCCGTCGTCGTGGCTCTGCTGCCGCTCGACGATGCGTGCGCCGTCGCCCAGAACGAGGATGCGCAGGCTGCCCGCCTGGCTGCGATCACCGTCGAGGATGCTGTTCACGACCGCCGGGTGCCAGCGGTAGAGGCCGTTGAAATCGCCGATCAGGGCCCAGACCGCGTCGGCACCGGCCTTGAGGGTTACCGTCTCGCGGACCTGGATCTGTCCCGCTTCGGCCCGGGCCTGGGCACAGGCCAGGGCAACGGCCAGGAACAGGATGGAGACGAGGGTATGACGGGTTGCTACGGATGGCATGGTGGATTCCTCCTCTTTGTTCTGTGGAGGGTGCACCATAACCACGGTGGGGAGGGAGGGAAATCCGCCAAAGGTTCTAGTACCGGAGGAGGGTGATGGCCATCCGGAGGGTCTGGACGTATGATGGCCGGCGGAAAGGCCCCCCCCTGGGAACGGACCAACCGGAAAGCGAGAAGGCGACTTGGACCAGGTGAAACCGGACACGCTCCTCCTCCCGTCTCCGCCGGGAGAGCGGGAGGGCTCACGCCCGCCGCGGCCGGCCCGTTCCCTGCGGCTGCCACCTTTGCAGTTCTCCCTGGTGGTGGCGGTCTTCGTTCTCGGTCTGGGCTCCTCCCTGGCCGGTTTCCATGCCCTGCAGCTCGAGGGCCGGGGGCAGGTCTACGAGGAGCTGGACCGCCATGCCGCCACCCTGGCGCGGCAGCTCCAGACCCACATCGACATCTCGCTCGAGTCCCTGCGCACCATCGCCGCCTTCTACCAGGCGAGCGGCTCCATCACCCACGCCCAGCTTGCCGACTTCGTCCATTCCGACGCCCGCTTCCATGCCGGCACCGTGGCGCTGGGCTGGGTCCCGAGGGTGCCGGCCCGGCGGCGCGAGCAGTTCGAGAGGGAGGTCCGGAGCCAGGGGAACCCCGGCTTCCGGATCTACCAGGTGACCGGCCACGGCCTGCCCGTCTTCCTCCACCGCGAGCGGGACAGCTACCCGGTGCAGGCCCTGATCTCGCTCATCGGGCAGCCGATGAAGGAGGGGCTGGATCTCGCCTCCCTGCCGCCGCGGTGGCGGATCCTGGAGCGCGCCGCCCGGCGGCGCGACGTCGCCGTATCGGGACGGACCACCCTGTACGGTACTGACGGGGAGCGGGTCACGGTCCACGCCTTCTACCCGGTCTACTCGCGCCAGCGGCAGGAGGACCTGCTCGGCTTCGCCATGGGTATCTTCGACGTCCGCGCCTTCGCCCGCGGGATCCTGGACCGGGAGGGTGGCAGGCTGGGGTTCGTCCTCCACGACGAGGATGCCGGCCCCGGGGAGCGGCTGCTATACCAGAGCGGTTTGGACCCGACCCCGTCCACCGGGTCCGCGGGACAGACCCTCTGGCGCCACCGGATCCGGGTGGGGGACCGGCGCTGGGAACTGGCGGCCTACCCCCTGCCCGGGGCGCTGGCGCAGGCACAGGCCTGGCGTCCCTACGGCGGTCTGTTCGCGGGGCTGTCGCTCACCGCCCTGCTCACCCTCTATCTGTTCCTGGCCCAGCATCGCGCCCACCGGCTGCTGCGGCTGGAGAAGGCGCTGGAGGATCAGCGCATCGAACTGGCGGTCCAGCGCCGGCTGAAGGAGGAGGCCGAGCAGTCCGGGCGGGCCAAGAGCCGGCTGCTGCGGGTGGCCAGTCATGACCTGCGCCAGCCGCTGGACGCCATCGGCCTGCTCACCTCGCTGCTGCGGGACTGCCGGGACACGGCAGAGCGGGAAGAGCTGATCGGGCGGATCCGGATCGCAGTCGGGGGTCTGCGGGAGATGTTCGACGACCTGCTGGAGATCAGCCGCCTGGAGACGGGAAAGATGCCGGTCAGGGTCGGCACTTTCCCCCTCGGGCCGCTGCTCGGTCGTCTGGAGGCGGAGTATGCGCCCGTCGCGGCCCGCCGGGGGCTCACCCTCAGGGTCCATCCCTGCAGGCTCCGGGTCCGCTCCGATCCCAGGCTCCTGGAGCGTATTCTGAGGAACCTGCTCTCCAACGCCATCCGCTATACCCGTGCGGGGCGGGTCGTGCTCGGCTGCCGTCCGTCCGCAGGCAAGGTGCGGATCCAGGTGCTGGACAGCGGCATCGGAATCGCCGCGGCCGAGCAGGAGGCGGTGTTCGGAGAGTTCTACCGGGGCGACGAGGCGGGAGGGCTCGCGGCCGGCGGACTGGGGCTGGGACTCTCGATCGTGCGCCAGATCGTCCGTCTGCTGGGGCATGAATTGCGGATCTCCTCCATCCCCGGCCGTGGCAGCTGCTTCACCATCGAGGTGCCGGCGGAGCGGTGACGACCCCGGGGCCTGCGGATCAGAGCCAGCGCCGGAGGCTCCAGGCAAGGGCCTCGGCGAGGCGGGCGGTGCGCGGCCGGCGGCGCCAGTGCTCCGCCCTCACCTCCCGTGCCTCGGTCAGGTCCCTTTCGAACCGCGCCTCGAGTCCGGCCGCGAGCTCCCGCTGCCGGCTCTGGAGCACCAGCTCGTAGTTGAGCAGCAGGCTGCGGTAGTCGAGATTGGCGGTGCCGACGAGCGACCTCTCCCCGTCCGCGACCATGGTCTTGGCATGGATGAAGCGGGGGAGATATTCATAGACCCGGATGCCGTTGTTGATCATCTCGTCGTAGACCGCCCGCCCGGCCCACTGCGCCAGCGCCACGTCACTGCGGCGGGGCACCAGCAGGCGGACCCGGACCCCGCGGCGGGCGGCCGCCTGCAGGGCCATGCGGATGGAGTGGGTGGGGACGAAGTAGGGGGTGGTGAGGTCCAGGGTGTGACGGCTGCCGGCCATCATGCGGTGCAGCACCCGGTTCAGGTGGAGGCGTCCCCGGCGGGTCTGGTTCGAGAGCAGCACGGAGTGGTCTGCCGGGCACTCCGGGGTGGGAACCCGGTCTCCCCGCTGGTACCAGAAGGCGTCGAACAGCAGCTGGGCCCGCCGGGCCAGGCAGCCGCCCACCCCGACGTGGGTGTCCCGCCAGCGCGCCTCACCAACCACCTCGCGCGAGCACTCGCGCTGGATGTTGTAACCGCCGAGCCAGGCCTGCCGGCCGTCCACCACCAGCAGCTTGCGGTGGTCGCGGCGGTTGACGAGCCAGGGCCGGCGCCAGCTCCAGCGGTGGAAGCGGCGTACCTGCACCCCCGCCTTGCGCAGTTCCCGTTCCACCGCCCGTGAGAAACCCAGCAGTGAGCCCACGGCGTCCACCATCAGATGCACCCGCACGCCGTTCGCGGCGCGCTCTTGTAGCGCCTCCACGAAGCGCCTGCCCACCTCGTCCACGCTGAAGATGTAGCTCTCCAGACAGACGTGTCGTCGGGCGGCGCGGATCGCCGCGAGCATTGCGGCGTAAAGCTCGTCGCCTTCGGTATAGAGGATGCAGGGTTCCCGTGCACTGTCCGCGGGGGGATCGCAGTGGCGGCCCCGCGCCTCGACGGCCGGATCGGATTCCGTCCCCGCAGAGTGATTCCGGACGTGGTCCGGCATCAGAGCTTCACCCTCCGCAGCCGCAGGGCGTTGGCCACCACCGAGACCGAGGAGAAGCTCATGGCGGCGGCGGCGATGATGGGCGAGAGCAGGATGCCGAAGAAGGGATAGAGCACACCGGCTGCGATCGGCACACCCAGCGAGTTGTAGATGAAGGCGAAGAAGAGATTCTGCTTGATGTTGCGCAGGGTGGCGCGGGACAGGCGCCGTGCCCGCACGATGCCGCGCAGATCGCCCTTGACCAGGGTCACCCCGGCCGACTCCATGGCGATGTCGGTGCCGGTGCCCATGGCGATTCCGACATGGGCGGTGGCCAGCGCGGGGGCATCGTTGATGCCGTCGCCGGCCATGGCCACGATCCGCCCTTCGGCCTGCAGCTTCTTCACCACCTCGGCCTTCTGGTCCGGCAGCACCTCGGCCTCGACCCGGTCGATGCCGAGCCTGCGGGCCACGGCCTCGGCGGTGATGCGGTTGTCGCCGGTGAGCATGACGATCTCCACCCCCTCCTCGTGCAGGGCCTCGATCGCCGCCGGGGTGCTCTCCTTGATCGGG
>RFJX01000292.1 GCA_003694425.1 Gammaproteobacteria bacterium | reverse complement strand
GGGACAGGGAATGAAGATCCTGGTCACCGGGGCCGCCGGTTTCATCGGCCACGCCTTCTCCAGACGCCTGCTGGAGCGGGGCGATGAAGTCATCGGTCTGGACAACCTCAACGACTACTACGACGTCAGCCTCAAGCAGGCCCGCCTGGACCAGCTCACCCCGTACTCCAACTTCCGTTTCGTCAGGCTGGACCTGGAGGACCGGGAGGGGGTCGAGCGGCTCTTCTCCTCACTCCACCCGCAGCGGGTCATGCATCTGGCGGCCCAGGCCGGGGTGCGCTACTCGCTGACCCACCCCCACGCCTACATCGACGCCAACATCGTCGGCTTCATGAACATCCTGGAGGGGTGTCGCCACAACGGGGTGGAACACCTGGCCTACGCCTCCTCCAGCTCGGTCTACGGCGCCAACACGAAGATGCCCTTCTCGGTCCACGACAACGTCGACCACCCGGTCTCGCTCTACGCCGCGACCAAGAAGGCCAACGAGCTGATGGCCCACACCTACAGCCACCTCTACCGGCTGCCGGTCACCGGCCTGCGCTTCTTCACCGTCTACGGGCCCTGGGGACGGCCGGACATGTCGCTGTTCCTGTTCACCCGCAACATCCTCGAAGGGAAACCCATCGACGTCTTCAACTATGGCAACCACCGCCGCGATTTCACCTACATCGACGACATCGTGGAGGGGCTGGTGCGGGTGATCGACACCATCCCGCAGCCCGACCCCGACTGGTCTGGCGACGCCCCGGACCCCGGCACCAGCACCGCGCCCTACCGGCTCTACAACATCGGCAACAACAACCCGGTGGAGCTGATGCACTTCATCGAGACCCTGGAGCAGTGCCTGGGCATGAAGGCGGAGAAGAACCTGCTGCCGCTGCAGCCGGGCGACGTACCCGACACCTACGCCGATGTGTCGGATCTGGTCAAGGATCTGGGGTACCGGCCGAAAACCCCGGTGGAGACCGGGATCGCCCGGTTCGTCGAGTGGTACAGAAACTACTACGGAGTCTGAAAGCATGTCCCATGGAAGAACCATCTCTGTGGTGGGCCTCGGCTATGTCGGGCTGCCTGTGGCCGTCGCCTTCGGCCGCCAGCACCGGGTCATCGGTTTCGACATCAACCCGCAGCGCATCGAGGAGCTGAAGCAGGGCATCGAGCGCACCGGCGAGGTCGACCCGGCGGAGCTGGCCCGGAGCGACATCCACTTCACCTGCGACCCGGATGACCTCGAGGCGGCGGACTTCCACATCGTCGCGGTGCCCACGCCGGTGGACGAGGCCAAGCGTCCCGATCTCACCCCGGTGCTGAAGGCCTCGAAGACGGTCGGCTCGATCCTGAAGGCTGGCGACATCGTGGTCTACGAATCCACCGTCTATCCCGGCGCCACCGAGGAGGACTGCGTGCCGGTGCTGGAACGGGCCTCCGGGCTCAAGGCGGGGCGCGACTTCCACGTCGGCTACTCACCCGAGCGGATCAACCCGGGCGACAAGGAGCACACCTTCACCACCATCACCAAGGTGGTCTCCGGCGACGACGCGGCGACCCTGGAGACGGTGGCGAAGGTCTACGAATCGGTGGTCACCGCCGGGGTGCATCGCGCCGCCACCATCCGCGTCGCCGAGGCGGCCAAGGTGATCGAGAACACCCAGCGCGACCTCAACATCGCCCTGATGAACGAGCTGGCGCTGATCTTCAACCGGATGGGCATCGACACCCGGGACGTGCTGGCCGCCGCCGGCACCAAGTGGAACTTCCTGCCCTTCGACCCCGGCCTGGTCGGCGGGCACTGCATCGGCGTCGACCCCTACTACCTGACCCACAAGGCGGCGATGCTCGGCTACCACCCGCAGGTGATCCTGGCCGGACGCCGGATCAACGACGGGATGGGCGAGTATGTCGCCTCGGCCGCGGTCAAGCAGCTGATCCACGCCGGCCACAACGTCAAGGGGAGCACCGTCACCGTGCTCGGCTTCACCTTCAAGGAGAACGTGCCCGACCTGCGCAATACCCGGGTGATCGACATCGTGCGGGAACTGCGGGACTACGGGATCACGGTCCAGGTCCATGACCCGGAGGCGGACCCGGCGGAGGCGCGCGAGGAGTACGGCATTACGCTGCAGGAGCAATCCTCGCTGGCCCCGGCCGACGCGGTGATCTTCGCCGTGCCCCACCGGCAGTACCTCGAGCGCGGCTGGGACCTGGTCAGCTCCCTGCTGGACGGCGGCGAGGGTCCGGTCCTGGACATCAAGGGACGGCTGGACCGGGCCTCGGTCCCGGCCGGCATCCGGCTCTGGCGGCTGTGAGGGCGCAACGGATGCATCGCCGGCCACCCTGTCGGCAGGGCAGGTAGCAGCATGCCCTCCCGGCATCCCCGATCGGACGATGATGGCCATCCCCGCTCACCGGAGTGTCAATGGAGAATGAAGCATGAATGTAGTGATGATCGGTACCGGCTATGTCGGCCTGGTCTCGGGGACCTGTTTCGCCGAGTTCGGCGCCAATGTGGTCTGCGTGGATGTCGATGAGGAGAAGATCGGGCGCCTGAACAAGGGCGAGATCCCGATCTACGAGCCGGGGCTGGAGGACCTGGTGGCGGGCAACGTCGAAGCCGGCAGGCTGGCCTTCACCACCGATCTCGCCAGCGCGGTACCGCAGGCGGACCTCGTCTTCATCGCCGTCGGCACCCCCTCCCGGCGCGGTGACGGCTATGCGGATCTCAGCTATGTCTACGCCGCCGCCAAGGAACTCGCCCCGCACCTGTCCGGCTATACCGTGATCGTGGACAAGTCCACGGTCCCGGTCGGCACCGCGCGCAACGTCGAGCGCATCATCCGCGAGCAGAACCCGCAGGCCGATTTCGACGTCGCCTCCAACCCCGAGTTCCTGCGCGAAGGCGCCGCCATCGGTGATTTCATGCGCCCGGACCGGGTGGTGATCGGGGTCGAGAGCGAGCGGGCCGAGAAGCTGCTGCGCGAGCTCTACCGGCCGCTGAACCTGATCGAGGCCCCCATCCTGACCACCAACCTGGAGAGCGCAGAACTCATCAAGTACGCCTCCAACGCCTTCCTGGCCACCAAGATCAGCTTCATCAACGAGATCTCCATGCTCTGCGAGGCGGTCGGCGCCGACGTCCACGCCGTGGCGCGGGGGATGGGGATGGACAAGCGCATCGGCGGCAAATTCCTCCATGCGGGCCCCGGCTACGGCGGTTCCTGTTTCCCCAAGGACACCCAGGCCCTGGTGCGCATCGCCCAGGAACACGGCACCTCCTCGCGCATCGTGGAGGCCACCATCGAACTCAACGCCGCGCAGAAGGCGCGCATGATCAAGAAGATCCGCAACGCCCTGGGGTGCAGCGAGGCTGGCAGGACCATCGCCGTGCTGGGGCTCACCTTCAAGCCGGAGACCGACGACATGCGCGACGCCCCGGCCCTCTCCATCCTCCCGGCCCTGGCGGAGAAGGGGGCCATCATCCGCGCCACCGATCCGCAGGGGATCGAGGAGGCCCGCCCCCTGCTGCCCGATTCGGTGCAGTACTTCGAGGACACCTGGCAGACCGTCGAGGGGGCCGATTGCGTGGTCCTGATGACCGAGTGGAACGCCTACCGCGGGCTGGACCTCCGGCGCCTGCGCGAGCAGATGGCCGGCAACGTCTTCGTCGACCTGCGCAACGTCTACGAGCCGGAGCAGATGCGCGAGGCGGGCTTCGACTACCATTGCGTCGGCCGTCCGACCGGCGGCGGTGGCCAGTGATCTCCTGATCGTCGGGGCCGGCGTCGTCGGCCTGAGCCTCGCGCTGGAACTGAAACGCCGCCTGCAGGAGGTGGCGATCACCGTCATCGACAAGGAGGCGCGCGCGGGCCAGCACGCCAGCGGCCGCAACAGCGGCGTGCTCCATGCCGGTTTCTACTATCCCGCTGGCTCGCTCAAGGCCCGCTTCTGCCGCGAAGGCAACCGGCGCTGGACCGCATACTGCCTCGAGCGGGGGCTGCTCATCGAGCGCTGCGGCAAGCTGGTGCTGCCGACCCGGGAAGAGGAGCTTCCGGCCCTGGAATTGCTGTTCCGGCGCGCCGAGCGCAACGGGGTGGAGG
>RFJX01000291.1 GCA_003694425.1 Gammaproteobacteria bacterium | reverse complement strand
TCCCTGGGCGAGGGGGCCGGCGCCACCCTGCTGGAGACCCATGCCGGCAGTGGCGGGGAGGCGTGCTTCGCCAACCTGCTGACCGGGGTCCTGCTGGGGGAGGGCGCCCGCCTGGACCACCTGCGCCTGCAGTACGAGTCGGAGGCCGCGTTCCACTTCTCCTCCACCGGCGCGCGCCTGCAGCGGGACAGCCGCTACCTGAACCACAATCTCTGCCTCGGCGCCCGCCTCAATCGCAACGACATCGCGGTGGAGCTGGCCGGAGAGGGGGCCGCGGTCGAGCTCCACGGCCTGACCCTGGGCGGCGGCCGCAGCCACCTCGACAACCACACCCGGGTCGACCATCTCGCCCCCCACACCACCAGCGCGGAGAACTACAAGGCGGTGCTGGGCGACCGGGCGCGCGGGGTCTTCAACGGCAAGGTGGTGGTCCACCCCGGGGCGCAGAAGATAGTCGCCGGCCAGTCCAGCCGCAACCTGCTGCTCTCCGCGGGGGCGGAGATGGACACCAAGCCGGAGCTGGAGATCTACGCCGACGACGTCCAGTGCCACCACGGCGCCACCGTCGGCCAGCTCGACGAGCTGGCCCTGTTCTACCTGCGCTCGCGCGGGGTCCCGGAGGCCGAGGCGCGGGCGATGCTGATCCATGCCTTCGCCGGCGAGGTGCTCCGGGCCATCGACCACGAGGGCCTGCGACGGCATTGCCATGCCCTGGTCGACCGGCGGGTGGACCAGTTGCTGGGGCAGGACCCGGAGGAGGCGTCATGAGCAGCCCGCTCACCGCGACCCCGCCTCCGGCCGCCGACCTCCCGGCCCGCCGGAACGATTTCCCCATCCTGCAGCGGCAGGTGCACGGGCGCCGGCTGGTCTATCTGGACAACGCCGCCACCACCCAGAAGCCGCAGACGGTGATCGAGGCGCTGGACCGCTACTACCGCGAGTACAACGCCAACATCCACCGCGGTGTGCACACCCTCAGCGAGGAGGCGACCGAGGCCTACGAGGGGGCCCGGGCCACCGTCGCGCGCTTCATCAACGCCTCCAGCGAGCGGGAGATCGTCTTCGTCCGCGGGACCACCGAGGCGATCAACCTGGTGGCGCAGAGCTTCGGCCGCCCGCGCCTCGCCGCCGGCGACGAGATCCTGATCACCCATCTCGAGCACCACTCCAACATCGTCCCCTGGCAGCTCCTGTGCGAGCAGACCGGGGCGGTGCTGAAGGTGGCGCCGATCAACGAACGTGGCGAGGTGGAGATCGGGGCCCTGGAGCGGCTCCTCTCGCCCCGCACGAAGCTGCTCTCGGTGGCCCACGTCTCCAACGCCCTCGGGACCATCAACCCGGTGGCGGAGATCACCGCCCTGGCCCGCCGGCACGGGGTGCCGGTGCTGCTGGACGGGGCCCAGGCGGTGGCCCACCTGCCGGTGGACGTCCAGGCCCTGGACTGCGACTTCTACGCCTTCTCCGGCCACAAGATCTTCGGGCCCACCGGCATCGGGGTCCTCTGGGCGCGCGAGGCCCTGCTGGAGGAGATGCCACCCTGGCAGGGCGGCGGCGACATGATCCGCACCGTGAGCTTCGATCAGACCGAGTACAACCACGTACCGCACAAGTTCGAGGCCGGCACCCCGCACATCGCCGGGGCCATCGGCCTGGCGGCGGCCATCGACTACGTGCAGGGGATCGGGCTGGAGGCGATCGGCGCCTACGAGCACGGGCTGCTGGAACACGCCACGGCCCGGATGCAGGAGCTCGAGGGGGTCCGCCTGATCGGCACCGCCCGGCACAAGGCGGCGGTGCTCTCCTTCACCGTCGAGGGGGCGCACCCCAACGACATCGGCCTGCTGCTGGACCAGCACGGGGTGGCGGTGCGCAGCGGCCACCACTGCGCCATGCCGGTGATGGAGTTCTTCGGCGTCTCCGGCACCGCGCGGGCCTCGATGGCCCTGTACAACACCCGCGAAGACGTGGACATCTTCGTCGATTCACTGGCGAAGGTGCTGGAACTGCTGCGATGATGGACCCTTATGCCCCGATCCCCCTGAGCCGGGACGTGGAGGCGGTGCTGATCCCCTCCGGCAGCAAGGTCACCATCCCGGAGGGCAGCGTGGTCTATGTCACCCAGTCCCTGGGCGGCGCCTTCACCGTCAACATCAACGGCAACCTGGCCCGCATCGACGGCAAGGACGCCGACGCCCTGGGTCTGGAGGTGCCGGAGGAGGCGAAGCGGCAGGAGCCGGTCGGGGAGCTGACCGAGGAGCGGGTGTGGCAGGTCCTTGCCACCGTCTACGACCCCGAGATCC
This sequence comes from Gammaproteobacteria bacterium, assembly GCA_003694425.1. Classification (GTDB taxonomy): domain Bacteria; phylum Pseudomonadota; class Gammaproteobacteria; order J113; family J113; genus J113. The sequence continues at coordinate 468 of RFJX01000291.1, read as the reverse complement.
CGATCGACATCGTCAACCTCGGCCTGATCTACGGCGTGCGCATCGAGCCGCTGGAAAAGGGCGGCAACCGGGTGGTGGTGCGCATGACCCTCACCGCCCCCGGCTGCGGCATCGGCGAACTGCTGGTGAACGACATCCGCGAGCGGGTCGGCGCCCTGCCGGACGTGGACGAGGTGGAGGTGGAGCTGACCTTCGATCCCCCCTGGAACCAGTCGATGATGTCCGAGGAGGCGCGGCTGCAGACGGGGATGTACTGACGCCGGGAGGCATTCGCCTCCCGGCGTCGGTCGTCAGTTATCAGTATTCAGTTAACAGCCTTCAGTTATCAGTCGTGAGAGATCAGTCGTGAGAGATCAGTCGTCAGGTTTGTTTACGCTGATTCCATCTGACAACTGATGACTGATAACTGACAACTCAACAACAACACCCCTGCTCCCCTCCCTCGTGGCGGCCGCCCTTGGTCTCGGC
>RFJX01000036.1 GCA_003694425.1 Gammaproteobacteria bacterium | reverse complement strand
GATGGACCTCCGGCGCAGGATGCGCATACTAGCATGCACCCCTTTCCCGATCCGGAGGAATCGTCCATGGAGCTGTTGCTGACCGGTCCGCTGAGGTTTCACTACCTGCTCGTCTCCCTGCTGCTCCTGATCATCGTCTACCCCCTGGTGGTGCAGACGACCGAGAGCTATCTGCTGATCGACATCCTGCTCTCTTTGACCCTGATCGCCGGCATCTGGGTGGTCAGCGAGCGGCACGCCCAGGTGGCGCTCGGCATCCTCCTGTCGCTGCTGACCCTGGCCACGCTCTGGTACGCCGCCGTCACCTTCAATCCCCTTGTGGCGCTCACCAGCCTGGTGCTCGGTTTCGTCTTCTTCTCCTATACCATCTCCCTGCTGCTGATCCACCTGTTCCGGCAGCCCCACGTGACCCTCGGGGAACTGTCGGCGGCGGTCAGCTGCTATCTCCTGCTGGCCATCAACGGCGCCTTCCTGTTCGCCATCATCGACTACCTGCTTCCCGGCAGCTTCGTCGCCCTCGGGAACAATGTCCCCCTGCCCTGGGCCGGAAGCCCGGTCCCGCACTTCTCCAACTATCTCTATTTCAGTATCACCTCGCTGACCACCCTGGGGTATGGCGACATCGTTCCGGTGACACCACCGGCGCGGGTCTTCTCCTCGCTGGAATCGGCGATCGGCCAGATCTACCTGACGGTTCTGGTGGCCCGCCTGGTGGGGCTGCACATCTCCCGCACCACCCGGTATCCGGAGTAGTGTGCTCGAGCCCCGTCCGCACCGACGACCGGGGTCGTTGGTTCCCCCGGGCGGGCAGTGCCTTGAAAACCTTGTGGGGTGTGAAAGGAATTGGTGGCTATGGTTGGACTCGAACCAACGACCCCATCATTATGAGTGATGTGCTCTAACCAGCTGAGCTACATAGCCACGAAGTTGTCCGGGCCGGCGATCTTGGTGTCTGGGGAAGGCTTTGTCAAGGCGGGCTGGCGGGGTTGCCCGGCTGCTGGCAAAATGCCGGCATGCGTCAAGCCATCCTCAACGAGGGACCCGCGGACGGGCCTATGGAAATCACCAGGATCCGCGAGCTGATCCGGGAGGAGATGGCCGCGGTCGATCGTTGCATCGGCCAGCGGTTGCAGTCGGATGTCGTCCTCATCAACCAGCTCGCCGGCTACATCGTCAACAGCGGCGGCAAGCGGCTGCGCCCGGCCCTGGTCCTGCTCAGCAGCCTGGCCAATGGCTACAGCGGCGAACATCATTATGAACTCGCCGCCATCATCGAGTTCATCCATACCGCCACCCTTCTGCACGACGATGTGGTCGATGGCTCGAGCCTGCGCCGTGGTCGCGAGACCGCGAACGAAATATGGGGCAACGAGGCCAGTGTCCTGGTCGGCGATTTCCTCTATTCACGTGCCTTCCAGATGATGGTGGAGATCGGCCAGATGCCGATCATGGAGATCATGGCCGATGCCACCAACACCATCGCAGAGGGCGAGGTGATGCAGCTGCTCAACTGCCACGATCCGGAGGTCAGCGAGGCGCGCTATCTCGAGACCATCCGCAACAAGACCGCCAGGCTGTTCGAGGCGGCCGCCGAGGTCGGGGCGGTGATCGCCGGCGCGGGCGGGGAGATGCGCAGGAGCATGGCCGCCTACGGCCGCCATCTGGGCACCGCCTTCCAGCTGGTCGACGACGCCCTCGACTACAGCGCCAGCAGCGAGGAGCTGGGCAAGAACATCGGCGACGACCTGGCCGAAGGCAAACCGACCCTGCCCCTGCTGCACGCCCTCTGGCACAGCGAAGGGGAGGTCGCGGAGCGCATCCGCAGGGCCATCGAGAGCGGAGGGCTGGAGGACATCTCCTTCATTACCGGGGCCATTGAATCAACCGGGGGCATTGAGTACACTCTCGCCCTCGCCAGGAAGGAGGCGTCCAGGGCCACCGGCATGCTGGCCGCGTTGCCGTCCGGACCCTATGCTGACGCCCTCCACGGTCTGGCCCGCTTTGCGGTCGATCGCAGTTCCTGAACGAAAAACGTCGGGGTGTAGCTCAGTCTGGTAGAGCACTGCCTTCGGGAGGCAGGGGTCGTAGGTTCGAATCCTGTCACCCCGACCATTTCTCCTCACCCTGAAGCCTTGCGGCACATCCCTGTGGCGCAGCTCAGCCCGCCTCCTGCGCTACGCAATCCTGCTTCGCTCGGAGTCCAGACCCGCCATCCCTGGCGGGTCGTTCGCCGCTTGCGCAGCTCACCCATGGCGGGCGCTATTCCGGGCATCCTGCCCTCCACCCTGCGGGCCGTCCTGCGGACGTTCGTGATCGTTTCCGACGATCACGTCCCCCGCTGCGGTTGTCCACTGGACAACCGGTCGGGCTCGCCCTGTCACCCCGACCATTTCTCCTTCTTCTTTGAAGCCTTGCGTCAATTCCCACCGACACGTCCTCAGGCCGCCAGTGGCCGGATCAGGTCAGGGTCGTCATTCGCCGGTCGGTTGACCCGGTCGGATACCGGCCAGAGCTCGAACTCCAGTGCTGTACGCGCCAAATCCGGTGTCTCCGGCCCGGCCTCACCCGGATCACCGGCCAGCCAGTTCTCCCATTGGTTCGACGGGACGATTACGGGCATGCGGGGATGGATCCGCTGCAGGGTTCCGGCGGCGGATGTGGTGAGGATGCAGGCGGTCGGGCGCTCTCCACTCTCTTCCCACAATCCGGCGAAGAAGAAGGGCGTCCCCTTTCCGAGCCGTATGAACCAGGGCTGGCGACGCCCCGGCTTACCCTCCCATTCGTAATAACCGTCCGCGGCGATCAGGCAACGACGCTGCCGCCACGCCCGGCGGAACATCGGCTTTTCCGCCGCCGTTTCCCAGCGGGCGTTGATTGGCCCTGTCGAGGGGCGCCGGAACCAGGCGGGACGCAGTCCCCAGACCGGCAGGAAGGCCCGCGTCTGCCGGCCCGTCCGGGTGAAGGCGAGCAGGCGGGTGGAAGGCGATATGTTATAAGAGGGAGGCGGGGCCTCCGGGACCGGGCAGCCGAGCTGGCGGGCGAAGGCCTCGGGATCGGAGCTGCGAACGAAGCGGCCACACATGGAAGCAATATAACCGAATCCGTGCGGGAGGGAGACAGACCATGGCGCTGGAGGCGATCCAGGGGATCGGGCGGGCGATCGGCCTGTCCCGGGACCCGATCCAGGCGGTGGCCACCGTGGTCTCCTCGATCCGGCATGAACTGCGGGTCGATGTCTGCTCCATCTATCTCTACCGGCGTCGCGAACAGTCCCTGTGGCTGGTCGCGAGCGAGGGCCTGCGACCGGAGGTGATCGGTAAGCTCACCCTGCGCGCCGGTGAAGGTCTGGTCGGGCTGGTGGCCGAACGGCTGGAACCGGTCAATACGGATGACGCACCTTCCCACCCGGCCTTCCGTTTCTTCCCCGAGTCCGGAGAGGCGCTCTACCATGCCTTTCTCGGCCTGCCCATCATCTATCTGGGTGAGCTGCTCGGGGTGCTCGTGGTCCAGCAGCGCGAGCGGCGCAGGTTCAGCGACGAGGACCTGGCCTTCCTGACCACGCTGGCGATCCAGATCGCCGGTCCCCTGCACCACGCCAAGATCAGCGGGGCGATCAATCGCAGTCTCTCGCATCGGGAGGCCTCGAGCGATTTCCTGCCCGGCATCGCCGCTGCCCAGGGGGTCGCGGTCGGGACCATCCGGGTGATCCGCCGGGAGACCAGCCTCGATCTCCCCGTGGTGACGAACACGGACGATCCGGTCGCCGAATCGCGCCGCTTCCGCAGGGCGGTCACGGCCACCCGGCGCGAGCTGCGGGCGGCCGCCGAGCGTGCCGCCCGTTTCCTGCCGGAAGAGGAGCTTGCGCTGTTCGAGGTCCACCAGCTGCTGCTCTCGGGGGACGGGCTGGTGCGCGATACCCAGCAGCGGATCCGTTCGGGCATGACCGCGGCGGCGGCCTGGGTCCAGACCCTGCGGGAACATCTGGCCGTCTTCGAGGCGATGGAGGATCCCTACCTGCGCACCCGCGCCGAGGACCTGCGCGACCTCGGACACCGGGTGATGCGGCACCTGCAGGAAGGGGCTGGGTCAGAAACGGCCGAATACCCCCCCAACTGCATCCTGGCCGCAGAGGAGATCGGCCTGCCCGAACTGACCCGGGTCCCGCAGCGGCGTCTGGCCGCGATCCTCTGCAACCAGGGGTCGGAACTCTCTCATGCCGCCCTCCTGGCCCGCACCCTCGGGATCCCGGCGGTGATGGGGCTCAAGGACCTTCCGCTCGACGCCATCGACGGCGCCTCCGCCGTCGTGGACGGCTATGAGGGGCGGGTCTGCATCAATCCCTCCCCGGCGGTGCGTCACGAGTTCCGCCGCCTGTTGCGCGACGAGCGGGCGCTGGACCGGGAGCTGAAGGGATTGCGCGAGGAGCCGGCGGTGACCCCGGACGGCTACCGCCTGCGGCTGCTGGTCAATGCCGGCCTGCTGACCGATCTGCAGCCGGTGAGGCGCGCCGGCGCCGAGGGGATCGGGCTGTACCGGACCGAGTTTCCCTTCATGCGAAGGGATGCCTTTCCCACTGAGGAGGAGCAGTACCGGACCTATCGCAAGGTCCTGCGTGCCGTGGGCCCGCAGCCGGTGACCATGCGCACTCTCGATATCGGTGGTGACAAGCCCCTGCCCTATTTCCGCCTCGAGGAGGAGAACCCGCAGCTCGGTCTGCGCGGGATCCGGCTTACCCTGGCCCAGCCGGAGATCCTCATCACCCAGCTGCGGGCACTGCTGCGGGCCGACTGCGGTCTGGGCAATCTGCGGCTCTGCTTCCCCATGGTCACCTCACTGGCCGAGCTGGACTCCGGGATCGGACATCTGCGCCAGGTGCTATCCGAATTGCGGGACGAGGGTCATGCCGTGGAGATGCCGCCGCTGGGTATCATGATCGAGGTCCCCTCGATGCTCTTCCTGTTGCCCGAGTGCCTCGATCGGGTGGATTTCATCTGCATCGGTACCAATGACCTGACCCAGTATCTGCTGGCGGTGGATCGCGACAATCCCGGGGTTGCCCCGCTGTTCGACGAGCTGAATCCGGCCGTGCTCCGGGCGCTGAAGCAACTGGTGGATACGGCGAGGCGCCGGCGCGTACCGGTCACCGTCTGCGGCGAGATGGCCGCCGATCCCGAGGGGGCGGTGCTGCTGACCGCGATGGGGGTCGACTCGCTCAGCGTCAATGCGGCCCTGGTGCCGCGCCTGAAATGGCTGGTCCGCAACATCAGCCGCCGACGCATGCGCCGGCTGCTGGAGCGGGTGATCGAATGCGAGGACCCGGGCGAGATCCGCCAAGCCACCCGCCAGCTGCTGCAGCGGGCCGGACT
>RFJX01000290.1 GCA_003694425.1 Gammaproteobacteria bacterium | reverse complement strand
CCGTAGAGGTTGGCCAGGCGGGCGGCCACACCGCCCCGATCGAGAACCCGCGCCTCACAGGCCAGCTTGCAGCGATTGTAATCGTCACCCGCGTCGACCACGCTCGAGACCCTGGCCGGCCGCGCCCCCGTATCGCCATAGACCGCCGCCGAGGAGGCGTAGACCACGCGCTCCCATGGCCCCTGCAGCAACGACTCGAGCATCGCCACGGCCGTGTTCGCGGCCTCGGCACCGCCGGCATTGAAGCGTGCCCGATCCGGCTCCTGCGCCAGATGGATCAGAATGTCACCCCCGGGCGCATGGCGATAGTCTTCCACCGTCACCATGCCGGGTCCGGGACGCCGCGAAAGAGGCACCACCTGATGCCCTGCCGCGTCCAGCGCACGACAGAGATGACGACCGAGAAAGCCGCCGGCCCCGGTGACGATGACGCGCAGTCCGCTCAGCTCCAGCCCTCGATGTCTTCCGGCCCCACGTGCACGTCGGCAGGCAGGTCGCGGGTTGCGCGCTTTCCGAGCACCGCCTCGAAGTGCTCGGCCAGCAGGGGACCGGTACCGGGACGCTTGACCCAGAGATTCTCCATCGTGAAGGGCTCGCCGGCGGCCACGGGGGCGATGGTCACCAGGGTGGCGAAGGCGAAGTCGATGGTCACCTGCTCCTCCGGCACCGGTCCCTTGTGGCCGCCGCGCTCGAGCTGCAGGATGCGGCTGCCCTCGATGAGCTGGCGGCAGGCGTCCGGGTCCATGGAACAGGCGATGTCCGGCCCCTCCCGATCCATGCGGTCGGTGAAGTGGCGTTCGAGGATGCTTGCGCCCAGCGCCACGGCGCCCAGGCAGGCGTAGTTGTCGGTGGTGTGGTCGGACAGACCGATCACTGCGTTGGGGAAGGCCTCGGCCAGCTCGGTCATCGCCCCCAGGCGCACCAGTCCGGGCGGTGTGGGATAGAGATTGGTCGTGTGCAGCAGGGCGTAGGGGACGCCGTTCTCCTCCAGTATCGCCACCGATTTGGCGATGCTCTCCATGGTGTTCATGCCGGTGCTGAGGATCACCGGCTTGCCGAAGGCCGCGACGTGACGCAGCAGGGGATAGTTGTTGCATTCCCCGGAGCCGATCTTGTAGGCCGGCACGCCCATGCGCTCCAGGCGGTCGGCTGCGGCGCGGGAGAAGGGTGTGGAGATGAAGATCATGCCGCGGGATTCGACATGCTGCTTCAGCCTGCGCTCCTCCTCCTCGTCCAGCGCGCAGGCGGCCATGATGTCGTAGATGGAGATATCGGCGTTGCCCGGGATGACCCGCTTAGCGGCACTGCTCATCTCGTCCTCCACCACGTGGGTCTGGTGCTTGACCACCTCGACCCCGGCATCCGCCGCGGCATCCACCATCTCGCAGGCCACCTCCAGGCTGCCGCCATGATTGATGCCAATCTCGGCGATCACCAGTGGTGGATGGTCGGGCCCGATACGGCGACCGGCTATCTCGAATTCCGGCATCTGCTTGGTCCTCCCAGTGCGGTTCAGAGGTTGTAACGGTCGGACTTGTAGGCGGCCAGGTTGGCCGGGTCGCGGAACCAGGCAATGGTCTGCTCCAGTCCGCGCCGGAAACCCTCGCGCCCCGCGTGCGCCGGCTCCCAGTCGAGGCGCCCCAGGGCCTTGGCGTTGGCCGCCCACAGGCGCTCCACCTCGCTCTTCTCCGGCCGCAGCCGCTGCTCGTCGCAGACGATCTCCGGCTCCACCCCCATGATGTCGGCGATCAGCTCCGCGGTCTCGCCGATGGAGACCTCGAAGTTGCTGCCGATGTTGAGCACCTCGCCGACCACCCGTCCGGCCGGGGCGCGGGCGATGGCGAGAAAGGCGTCGACGGTGTCCTGGACGTAGTTGAAGTCCCGCGTCGGGCTCACCGCACCCAGCTCCAGTCGGGGCGCACCCGAAGCGAGCTGGGTGATGATGGTGGGGATCACCGCGCGCGCCGACTGGCGGGGACCGTAGGTGTTGAACGGGCGCGCGACCACCACCGGCAGGTCGAAGGAGGCGTGGAAGGAGAGCGCCAGGCTGTCGGCCGCGATCTTGGTGGCGGAATAGGGGGACTGCGGCTGCAGCGGATGCTCCTCGGTGATGGGCACGAAGCGGGCGGTGCCGTAGACCTCGCTGGTGGAGGTATGGATGAAGCGCTCCACGCCATGGGCGCGCGCCGCCTGGAGCAGGTTCAGCGTGCCGGTCACGTTGGTATCGACGTAGCTAGCCGGGGCCTGATAGGACCAGGGGATGGCGATCAGCGCGGCCAGGTGCATCACCGTGTCGCAGCCGCGCACCGCCTCGGCGGTACAGGCCGGATCGCGCACGTCCCCGCTGATCACCTCGATCGCCTCGCGCACCTCGGCCGGACTGTGGTCCAGCCAGCCCCAGGAGCCGAAGGAGTTGTAGAGGACCATGGCGCGGACCTGGTGTCCGGCCCGGGCCAGGGTCTCCGTGAGATGGGAGCCGATGAAGCCGTCGGCGCCGGTGACCAGTACCTTCATTTCGCGTTTCCCTTCAGTGCATGGTGTTGCGGATGGGCCGGAGAGACCTCGCTCAGGACACCGTCCTCGATGCGATAGAGCCGATCGGCCGATTCCACCAGCCGCGGCTGGTGGGATATGGCCAGCACCGTGACCGCGGGGGCCAGGGCGCGCAGCGTCCGGCACACCGCGGCCTCGGTGGCCGGATCGAGGGCCGTGGTGGCCTCGTCGAGGATCAGCAGCCGGGGCCGCCGGACCAGCGCCCGGGCGATAGCCAGCCGCTGGCGCTGCCCGCCCGAGAGGCGGATGCCGCGCTCCCCGATGACCGTGTCCAGGCCCGATGCCAGCCCTTCGACGAATTCGCGCGCGCCGGCCTCCTCCAGGGCCTGCCAGATGCGCCCGTCGTCCAGTGCGGGATCGCCCAGGGTGATGTTCCTGCGCACGGTGTCGTGGAACAGGATCAGCTCCTGTGGGACATAGCCGATGCGACTGCGCCAGCCGTGGATGTCGTACTCCTCCAGGGGCCGGCCGTCGATCAGGACCCGCCCGCGGTCGGGGCGCTGCAGCCCCGCGATCAGGTCGGCGACGGTGGTCTTGCCGGCCCCGGAGGGCCCGATCAGTCCGGTGAAGGAGCCGGCTGGAATGACCAGGTCGGCGTCACGCAGCAGCGGCCGCTGCGGATCGTAGCCGAAGCTCACCTGTTCCAGGCTCACCTCGCGACAGAGCTCCGGCACCGGTCCGGAGGGGGTCTGCTCCCGCTGTCTGCGGGCCTCCTCGATGGCCTCGCGGAGCGACCAGAAGGCGCTCTCCAGCACGGCGATGTTCTGCCGTGCCTTCTGCAGCGAGCCGATGCGCGAGACGGTGCGGGTGAAGAGCACCGCGGTGACCAGCAGCACGCTCATCGGCAGGGCCCAGGCGGTCAGGGCGACATACAGACCCAGAGCCAGGAAGACCCCCATCACCGGCTCCTGGCTCACGGTCAGGTACCACTTGCTCAGGACCTGGCGCTGCAGGGCGCGGTTGAGCCCCTCGGTCTCCTGCTCCAGCAGCGGGCGCAGGTTGGATTCCAGGCCCATCGCCTTGAGCGGCTTGATGCCCTGCAGGGCATCGGTCAGCCGGG
>RFJX01000035.1 GCA_003694425.1 Gammaproteobacteria bacterium | reverse complement strand
CCTTGAGCAGCGCCGGGGCCTCGGGCGTGCCGCCGATGCGCGCGTAGTGGCCGGTGGCGATGGCCTCGGCACCCCGCGCCAGCGCATGATCGAGGAAGGCGCGGAACTTGATCTCGCGGTTGCAGAGGATGTCCGGATTGGGGGTGCGCCCGGCCCGGTACTCCTCCAGGAAGCGGGAGAAGACCCGATCCCAGTAGCTGCCGGCCAGATCGACCGTATTCAGCGGGATCCCGAGACGATCCGTGACCGCCATCGCGTCGGCCACGTCCTGCTCCCACATGCAGCGCCCCGACGCGTCCTGTTCGCTCCAGTTCTTCATGAACAGGGCGGTCACGTCATGACCCTGCCGCTGCAGCAACAGGGCGGCCACGGAAGAGTCGACGCCGCCGGAGAGCCCGACGGTCACGGGGAGGGTGGTATCCATGTCAGTCTATGCAGTGATTCAGCAGGTCCAGCGGAAAACGGCGGCCGCAGAGGTAATCGTCGATGCAGCGCAGGACCATCGGGCTGCGCAATCGTTCCGGCGCGGCCGCCAGCTCGTCCCGGGTCAGCCACAGGGGGCGGATTATGCCCTCGTCCAGCGGGCGTTCCGGATCGTGGCCGAGGCTGGGCCCGTGGAAACAGACCCGAAGATAGGTGATGCCGGAAGATGGATCGGGGTGGGGGTAGAGGTAGATGCCGACCAGGCCTTCGGGCCGGAAGCGGTGGGCGGTCTCCTCCAGTACCTCACGGCAGACCGCGTCGATGAGGCTCTCACCGGGTTCCAGGTGGCCGGCGGGCTGGTTCAGGACCGTGCGCCCGTCGGCCAGCTCCTCGACCAGCAGGAAGCGACCCCGTTCCTCGATCACGGCGGCTGCGGTGGCGTGCGGTCTCCATGGCATGCGGGTAATCTACCAATTTGCCGGCACCGGCTAAAGAATCCCGGAGCAGGTCCGTTAAGAAAGGGGACCGCAGCGGGTGCCGCGCCTTCCGTATCGGTGAGACGCAAGGCATCGGCGGCGCCCGTGGTTTTGACCGGTCTGAATGCAACCAAATGGGGAGGATCTCGATGTCCAGAAACGGAAAGTGGATTCCCGGACTCTTGTTGCTGCTGGCCTTCTCGCAGCCAGCCGGTGCCACCGAGGGGGGCGCCCACATGCTGGACCTCACCGGCCACTGGGCCGGCATCCTCTCGCTGGTGCTGTTCGTGGCGGCCTACACCCTGGTGGTGCTGGAAGAGAACATCCACATGCGCAAGTCGAAGCCGGTGATGGTGGCGGCCGGCATCATCTGGGCCATGATCGCCTTCGTCTACGCACAGCACGATGACAGGACAACGGCTGAGGAGATGGTCCGTCACAACCTGCTCGAGTTCGGCGAGCTGTTCCTGTTCCTGCTGGCGGCGATGACCTACATCAACACCATGGACGAACGCGGGGTATTCAACGCCCTGCGGGCCTGGCTGGTCTCCCGGGGCTTCTCCCTGCGCCAGATCTTCTGGCTCACCGGGGTGCTGGCCTTCGTCATCTCCCCGGTCGCCGACAACCTCACCACCGCCCTGCTGATGGCCACCGTGGCCATGGCGGTCGGGGGCGATAACACCCGCTTCGTGGTGGTGGCCTGCATCAACATCGTGGTGGCGGCCAACGCGGGCGGGGCCTTCAGCCCCTTCGGCGACATCACCACCCTGATGGTGTGGCAGAAGGGGGTGGTGGAGTTCCACGAGTTCTTCGACCTCTTCCTTCCCTCGCTGGTCAACTGGCTGGTGCCTGCGGTGATCATGTCCCTGGTGGTCTCGAAGGCGCAGCCGGAGCCGCTGCGGGAGGCGGCCGTGCTGCGGGAGGGGGCCTGGATGGTGGTCGGCCTGTTCATCCTCACCATCGTCATGGCCGTCTGCGCCCACAACTACCTCCACCTGCCCCCGGTGCTGGGCATGATGACGGGCCTCGGTCTGCTCAAGCTCTATTCCTACGCCCTCAAGCGCCGCAACCGGCTCGAGGTGGCAAACGAACCGGGGCGCGATGAACTGCTCCCGGAAGAGGGGCAGGGGGCGCCGCTGGACACCTTCACCAGCCTGGCCCGGGCCGAGTGGGACACCCTGATGTTCTTCTACGGGGTGATCCTCTGCGTCGGGGGACTGGGGGCCATCGGCTATCTGGGGCTGGCCTCGGAATGGATGTACATCGGCATGGGGCCGACCATCGCCAACGTCCTCGTGGGGGTCCTCTCCGCCATCGTCGACAACATCCCGGTGATGTTCGCGGTGCTCTCCATGGACCCGGTCATGAGCCACGGCCAGTGGCTGCTGGTCACCCTCACCGCCGGTGTCGGGGGGTCGCTGCTCTCCGTGGGGTCGGCCGCCGGGGTGGCAGTGATGGGGCAGGCGAGGGGGATCTACACCTTCTTCGCCCACCTCAAGTGGGCCTGGGCCATCGCCCTGGGCTATGCCCTGAGCATCTGGGTCCACTTCCTGGTCAACGGCGAGCTGTTCGGGGTCGTCGCCCAGGGAGGCCACTGACGCTCAGCGCACCTCGAAGGGATCGGGGAGCGGCTCCTCCCCGGTGCACGGCCTGCTGTCCACCCCGGTGACCCGGGCCATCGGCGGTCCCTGCCACAGCCACTCCTCCAGCGCCTTCAGCCGTTCCACCGGCCCGGCGGCGACCAGCTCCACCCGTCCGTCGGGGAGGTTGCGCACCCAGCCCGGGAGGCCCAGCTCCCGGGCCCGCTCACAGGTCGAGGCACGGAACCAGACCCCCTGGACCCTGCCGCTGACCAGGTAGTGGCGACATTCACGGTTCATTGGCTGTCGATTCCTCCGTCTGCTCCTCTTCCTCCAGCACCCTGATCACCGGTTTGTCCCATGAGCCGGTGATGCTGTACTGCTTGAGCAGCAGCTTGTCGATGTTCTCCGGGAGTTTCCTGAACACCTTCTCGGCCAGCAGGACCGCCGCGCCCACCGCCGCGCCCACCGGCCCGAAGAGGGCGCTCGCGGTGGGCAGGCTGCTGGCGAAGTGCGGAGTCACGGTGACGATCTGGTCGTAGTCCTGACTCGCCAGTCCCACCCGGCCGCTGACCGAGATCCGGGCCGAGGGGGCCTCCATCACCAGGTCATTGGTATAGGCGTCTCCGTTCTCGATCAGGAAGCTGCCCTCGATGCTGTCGAAGACGAAGCCCTTCTTGAAGAGGTCGCTGAAGTCCAGGGAGAGCCGCCTGGCCAGGGTATGGAAACTGAGCAGGCCGAAGATCCGCCCGGCCTTCGGATCGATCTCCAGAAAGCGCCCCTTCCCGATCCGCAGGGAGAGGGTGCCATTGAGGCGTTCCAGGTCGAAGTCCGCCGGGGCACCTTCCCAGCGGGCGTCGATCTCCAGCCTGGCCTCGCCTCCCTCCAGTCCGGCGACGTTGTAATCGAACCGTTTGAGCAGCCGGCCCAGGGCAGGTGCCTGCGCCACGATGCTGAAATCGGAGTGCTGACCCTTGTCGTCCGTGGTCCAGTTGCCCTCGGCCGAGACGGTGAAGTCGGGGGAGTGGATGGTCAAGGAGTCGAGATAGAGCCCGCGGTCGTCGGGGTAGCTCTTGAAGTCCACCTCTCCGAGCAGCTTCCCTTCGAAGATGAATTTCCGGCAATGGAAGATCATCTGGGGG
>RFJX01000289.1 GCA_003694425.1 Gammaproteobacteria bacterium | reverse complement strand
GTATTTGGCAGACATCCGTGCGCGGCGTGGGCCGGAGCCGGAAACGGGCGAGAGAGGATTCTCCCGCCACCATGGGAGGGAGCGCCCCGGCGGGTGCTCCCGGATCAGTTTCAGAAGGGCAGTAGCTCAATTGGCAGAGCGGCGGTCTCCAAAACCGCAGGTTGGGGGTTCGATTCCCTCCTGCCCTGCCATCTTTCCCCCCTGCAGGGAGCGGATGGCGCAACGAATGGGACGACATGAGTTCTAGGGCCGACACTCAGGGTTCATCGCTGGATTCCGTCAAGCTGGTTGCGTCACTGCTGGTCATAGGGGCTGCCGTGGCGGCCTTCTACTGGTTCGCCGATCAGTCCCTCCTGCTCCGGGTGCTCGGGCTGCTGGCCGCCCTGGTCGTCGCGGCCGTGATCGCCCTGCAGACCGAGCGGGGACGGGCGGTCGCCGAGTTCGTCCGCGCCACCAATATCGAGGTCCGCAAGGTCGTCTGGCCGAGCCGGAAGGAGACGATGCAGACCACCCTGGTCATCATCATCACCGTCATCGTGGTCGCCCTGTTCCTCTGGGGGATCGACGCCGTGATCGCCTGGGCGATCAAGACACTGATGGGACGGGAGGTCTGAGCATGGCGATGAAGTGGTATGTGGTGCACGCCTACTCCGGGTTCGAGAACCAGGTCGCCCGTTCCCTGAAGGAGCGGATCCGGCGCGCCGGGCTGGAGCACAAGTTCGGGGAGATCCTCGTCCCCACCGAAGAGGTGGTGGAGATGAAGGACGGCCAGAAGCGGCGCTCCGAGCGCAAGTTCTTCCCTGGTTACGTCCTGGTACAGATGGAGATGGACGACGACACCTGGCATCTGGTCAAGGAGACCCCCCGGGTGCTGGGCTTCATCGGCGGCACCTCCGACAAGCCCGCCCCCATCTCGGACAAGGAGGCCGAGGCTATCCTCCAGCGCATCCAGGAGGGTACCGAGAAGCCCCGGCCCAAGGTGCTGTTCGAGGTGGGCGAGGTGGTCCGGGTCATCGACGGCCCGTTCAACGATTTCAATGGCGTGGTTGAGGAAGTCAACTACGACAAGAGCCGGCTGCGCGTGGCCGTGAGCATCTTCGGTCGCTCCACGCCGGTGGACCTGGACTTCAGCCAGGTCGAAAAGGAGTGACGGGCGCGCCGCGTCCCGTCTTTGGGCAATCCGCTACGGGGAGCCGCGAGGCGTCTGTACCCGGGGAGTAAACACGCATGGCCAAGAAGATTACGGCTTACATCAAGCTGCAGGTGCCGGCGGGGCAGGCCAACCCGAGCCCGCCGGTCGGTCCGGCGCTGGGCCAGCACGGCGTCAACATCATGGAGTTCTGCAAGGCCTTCAACGCCAAGACCCAGAACATGGAGCAGGGGCTGCCGATCCCGGTGGTGATCACGGTCTATTCCGACCGCAGCTTCACCTTCATCACCAAGACCCCGCCCGCCTCGGTGCTGCTGCGCAAGGCCGCTGGCGTGGCCAAGGGGAGCAGCCGTCCCAACACCCAGAAGGTCGGCAAGGTAACCCGCGCCCAGCTCGAGGAGATCGCGAAGGGCAAGGAGCCGGATCTGACGGCCGCCGATCTGGATGCCGCGGTGCGGACCATCGCCGGAACCGCCCGCAGCATGGGCCTGGACGTGGAGGGCTGAAGCGATGGCGAAGAAGAGCAAGCGCATCCGCATGATCGAGGAGAAGGTCGACCGCAGCCGCGTCTACGACCTGAAGGAGGCCCTCAAGCTCCTGAAGGATCTCTCCTCCGTCAAGTTCGACGAGACGGTCGAGGTGAGCGTCAACCTCGGCATCGACCCCCGCAAGTCCGACCAGGTGGTCCGCGGCGCCACGGTGCTGCCCAACGGCACCGGCAGGCAGGTTCGGGTGGCGGTCTTTGCGAGCGGTGAGAAGGCCGATGAGGCGAGGGCCGCCGGGGCCGACGTAGTCGGGCTGGAAGACCTGGCCGAGCAGGTGAAGAGCGGCAATCTCGATTTCGACGTGGTCATCGCCAGCCCCGAGACCATGGCGGTGGTCGGCAAACTGGGCCAGATCCTCGGTCCGCGCGGGCTGATGCCCAATCCCAAGGTCGGCACCGTGACCCCTGATGTGGCAACGGCGGTCAGGAATGCCAAGGCGGGCCAGGTCCGCTACCGGGCCGACAAGGGCGGCATCGTCCACGCCCCCATCGGCAAGGTCTCCTTCGATGTGGAGAAGCTGGAGGAGAACCTGAAGGCACTTGTCCATGACCTGAACAAGGCCAAGCCGAGCAGCGCCAAGGGTGTCTACCTCAAGAAGATCACCGTCTCCACCACCATGGGGCCGGGGCTCACGATCGACAGGACGGCACTGGCCGCCTGATCGGCCTGCGGGGACGTGTCGCCGTCCCCGTGAAAGGACGGATCGATGCCGCGCGATCGGGCGCGGCCCGGGTGCTCCCGAGGTGAAGCGGGGGCACCGGAGACTTTGGGCTGTTGCCGGGGACCTCCCGGTTGCGGCCGTCAAAGACCGCAGGTGTCTCTCTGGCGAGAGACCTAAGTGTCCGCTCCAGCGAACGGGGCGGGTGGCCTGCGCAGACGGTGGTCCCGGACCGCATGCCGCGGACGGGACGCCGTGACTGGGGCATGCGGCCATAGCGGCCGCATGCGAGGTGACAGGACTGCAGGACAGCATACTGACCTGCTCATTCATCAGGAGGAAGACGTGAGTCTCAACCTGGAGCAAAAGAAGGCAATCGTTGCCGAGCTGTCCGAAGTGGCAGGAAAGGCCCATTCGGCCATTGCGGCCGAATACCTGGGACTGGATGTGGCGGCGATGACCGCCTTGCGTGCCGAGGCGAGGAAGGCGAATGTCTACCTCAAGGTGGTACGCAACACCCTGGCCCGCCGGGCCCTGGACGGGACCGATTTCGGTTGCATGACCGATTCGCTGACCGGTCCACTGCTGCTGGCGTTCTCGATCGACGATCCAGGTGCCGCGGCACGGGTGATCCAGGACTTCCGCAAGGAGCATGAGGACCTCAAGGTCCGGCTCGTCGCCATCGGCGGCAAGCTGCTCGAGGCGGAGGAGATCAAGACCCTGGCCAACCTGCCGACCTGGGAACAGGCGGTGAGCCAGCTGATGGCGGTCATGAAGGCCCCGATCAGCCAGTTCGTCCGCACCATGGCGGAACCACACGCCAAGCTGGTGCGTACCCTGGCCGCAGTGCGCGATCAGAAGCAGGCCGCCTGAGCGGACAGCAAGGTTCCTGTGTAACAGCATTCAATCCGGAGAGAAATCAATGGCAGTCAGCAAAGAAGAGATCCTCGAGACCATCGCCAACATGACGGTGATGGAGGTTGTCGAACTGGTCGAGGCGATGGAGGAGAAGTTCGGCGTCTCCGCCGCCGCCGTGGCCGCTCCCGTGGCCGTCGCCGGTGGCGATGCCGGAGCTGCCGCCGCGGAAGAGAAGACCGAGTTCGACGTGGTGCTGACCGGCTTCGGCGACAACAAGGTCGCCGTGATCAAGGCCGTCCGCGCGCTCACCGGCCTGGGCCTGAAGGAGGCCAAGGAGGCGGTGGAGAACGCCCCGTCCGTGATCAAGGAAGGGGTCAGCAAGGAAGAGGCCGAGGAGGCCAAGAAGCAGCTTGAAGAAGCTGGCGCCCAGGTCGAGCTCAAGTAGCCCGGATGGGTGCCCACGACGCTTGGCGACAAGCGTCCGGCAGGAAGCGGCTGGTGGCCAGCAGGCCACCGGCCTTTTTCTGCTTATGGTTCGTCCAGCGGCCGGAACGCGGCTGGACCGACCCGGTGACCGGCCCGGCTGGCCGGATGGAAGACTATTGACTGAGCGGTGATGAGCATGCCCTATTCCTACACGATCAAGAAGCGTATCCGCAAGGGTTTCGGCAAGAATGACACGGTGCTGGAGGTCCCCTATCTGCTGGCCACGCAGATCGAGTCCTACCGCCAGTTCCTGCAGCTGGACCGGGCCCCGGAGGAGCGTGAGGATCAGGGCCTGCATGCCGTCTTCAGGTCGGTGTTCCCCATCGTCAGCTATTCCGGCAACGCCATGCTGGAATATGTCTCCTATCGCCTCGGCGAGCCGGTGTTCGACGTCAACGAGTGCCAGATCCGCGGGACCACCTATTCCGCCCCCCTGCGGGTCAAGCTGCGCCTGGTGATCTACGACAAGGAGTCGGGCGCCCAGAAGGCGATCAAGGACATCAAGGAGCAGGAGGTCTACATGGGCGAACTGCCCCTGATGACCGAGAACGGCACCTTCGTCATCAATGGCACCGAGCGGGTCATCGTCAACCAGCTTCACCGCTCCCCCGGGGTCTTCTTCGATCATGACAAGGGCAAGACCCATTCCTCGGGCAAGCTGCTCTTCTCGGCCCGGGTGATCCCCTATCGCGGGTCCTGGCTCGACATAGAGTTCGATCCGAAGGACCAGGTCTATGTCCGCATCGACCGCCGGCGCAAGATCCCCGCCACCATCCTGCTGCGGGCGCTGGGTTACGACACCCGGCAGATCCTCGACATCTTCTTCGACAAGGACAGCTTCGAGCTGAAGGACGGGAAGATCTTCCTGAAGCTGGTACCGGAACGGCTCCGCGGCGAGACCCTGACCTTCCCCATCAGGGACACAAAAGGGAAGGTCGTGGTCGAGGCCGACAAGCGCATCACGATGCGCTACATCAAGGCGATAGAGAAGGCGGGACTCGAATGGATCGAGGTGCCCGAGGATTTCTTCATCGGCAAGGTGCTGGCCGACGATCTGATCGATACCTCGACCGGCGAGGTGGTCGCGCCCGCCAACACCGAGGTGACCGAGGAGCTGATCGCGAAGATGCACGAACTGGGTGTCCCCGGGGTCCAGACCATCTACACCAATGACCTGGACTGCGGGCCCTACATCTCGGACACCCTGCGCATCGATCCCACCCAGAACGCCCTCGAGGCGCAGGTGGAGATCTACCGCATGATGCGTCCCGGCGAGCCGCCCACCAAGGAGGCCGCCGAGAACCTGTTCCACAACCTGTTCTTCAATCCCGAACGCTATGACCTTTCGCGGGTCGGACGGATGAAGTTCAACCTCCGGGTGGGCCGCGATACCCTGACCGGCCCCGGGATCCTGTACGACGGGGTCTATTTCTCCCAGCGCAAGGACGAGCTGTCGAAGGAGCTGTACCAGGAACTCGGGGACAGTTCCGACATCATCGACGTATTCATGACCCTGGTCGACATCCGCAACGGCAAGGGGGTGATCGACGACATCGACCATCTCGGCAACCGCCGCGTGCGCAGCGTCGGCGAGATGACGGAGAACCAGTTCCGCATCGGTCTGGTGCGGGTCGAGCGGGCGGTCAAGGAACGGCTCTCACTGGCCGAATCCGAGGGGGCGATGCCACAGGAGCTGATCAACGCCAAGCCGGTCTCGGCGGTGATCAAGGAGTTCTTCGGTTCCAGCCAGCTCTCCCAGTTCATGGATCAGCACAATCCGCTGTCCGAGGTGACCCACAAGCGCAGGGTGTCCGCCCTGGGACCCGGCGGGCTGACCCGCGAGCGCGCGGGCTTCGAGGTGCGCGACGTACATCCGACCCACTACGGGCGGCTCTGCCCCATCGAGACCCCGGAAGGTCCCAACATCGGGCTGATCAACTCGCTGGCCGTCTATGCCCGGAGCAACGAGTACGGCTTCCTGGAGACCCCCTACCGAAGGGTGGTCGACGGCAAGGTGACCGACGAGGTGGTCTATCTCTCCGCCATCGAGGAGGGGCAGTACTACATCGCCCAGGCCAATGCCCGGGTCGATGACAAGGGGCGCCTGGCAGACGACCTCATTTCCGCCCGGTACCAGAACGAGTTCACCCTGGTCAGTTCGGACAAGGTCCAGTTCATGGACATCTCACCCCGCCAGATCGTCTCGGTGGCCGCGTCGCTGATCCCCTTCCTGGAGCACGACGACGCCAACCGCGCCCTGATGGGCTCGAACATGCAGCGCCAGGCGGTGCCCACCCTGCAGGCGGAGAAACCGCTGGTGGGGACCGGCATGGAGCTGTCCGTGG
>RFJX01000288.1 GCA_003694425.1 Gammaproteobacteria bacterium | reverse complement strand
GTCCTCCTGACTCAGCCGCTCCTCCGCAGCCGGTGCCGGACCGCCCAGCGCCGGTGGACTGTCCAGGGCGAATTCCTCGCGTGAGAGGCCTGCATGTTCCAGCACCTCCAGGCCGAGGGCGTCCAGCCGGGCCATCTCGCCCTCCAGTCGTCCGATCTGGAGGGCGAGCGCATCCAGGTCGCGGCGCGCCTGGTGAATCGCATCCTCCACCTGCTGTTGCTGGTAGACGGTCTGGCGCTGCCAGCGCAGGGCATCGGAATCCGAGACCGCAGTGAGCAGCTCCGTGGTCTGATCGACCCCGATGCGGTATCCCTGCAGCGCTCCGAGGATCGCCCCACCCATCACCAGGACGAGCAGCAGCATCACCGCCAGCCTCAGATGCAACCGGCCAATTCTACCACGCGTCTTTGAGACCAGCAGGATATCCACTATGCTCTACCCATGGATGATCGCCTCAAACGGACGACCAGCCTGCAACAGGCCATCAAGCGTAGCACAGTCCTCTCGTCGCTGCTGTCGCACGGCAGGCGGCTCGAGCGGGTCCGGCAGGAGCTGGCCCGGCTGCTGCCGCCGGAACTCGACGGCCGCTGGGGAGTGGCCAATCTGCGCGACGGAGAACTGGTGCTGTACGCCGTTTCCCCTGCCTGGGCCACGCGGCTGCGCTTCCTCTCCGGTGAGCTCCTGCGCGCTCTGGCGGAGCTGGAGCCGGGAGTCCGCCGGATCAGGGTGCGGGTCTGCATGCCGCCGGCCGGGGAGCGGGAAGTCCGGCGCACCGGCCCGGCGCTCTCCCGCCGCAGTGCCAGTATGCTGGAAGAGGTGGCGTCGGGGCTGGAACACGAGGGGCTGCGTGTGGCCCTGCAGCGGATCGCCAGGCACGGCGAAGGGTGATGCTCAGATCGAGCTCGGCAGGGGCTGGCTGAAGAGGATCGGGATCTCCTTTTCGTCCTCGAAGCAGACCTCTTCCCAGGCCTCCTCCCGCCTGAGCAGTTCCCGCAGGAGCCGGTTGTTGAGGGCGTGGCCGGAACGATAGCCGTGGAAGGCGCCGATCAGGCTGTGGCCTAGCAGATAGAGGTCCCCGATGGCGTCGAGGATCTTGTGCTTGACGAACTCGTCGTCGTAGCGCAGCCCATCCTCGTTCAGGATCCGGTAATCGTCCACCACCACCGCGTTGGACAGGCTGCCGCCGAGGGCCAGATTCACCTCCCGCAGCTTCTCCACGTCGCGCATGAAACCGAAGGTGCGGGCCCGGCTCACCTCCTTGACGAAGGAGGTGGTGGAGAAGTCGATGGTCGCCTTCCTCGCGATGTCCTCGAAATAGGGGTGGTCGAACTCGATCTCGAAGGAGACCTTGAAGCCGTCGAAGGGCTCGAAGCGGGCCCACTTGTCGCCGTCTTCCACCTGCACCGGTTCACGGATGCGGATGAAGCGCTTGGGCGCATTCTGGGGCGCGATCCCGGCCGACTGGAGGAGGAAGACGAAGGGACCGGCGCTGCCGTCCATGATCGGCACCTCGGGGGCGCTGACCTCGACATAGGCGTTGTCGATGCCCAGTCCGGCGAAGGCCGAGAGCAGGTGCTCCACGGTCCCGATCCGGACCCCGTCCCTGCACAGGGTGGTACAGAGGAGGGTGTCGCCGACGTTCTCCGCCCGGGCCGGGATCTCGACCGGGGGGTCGAGATCCACCCTGCGAAAGACGATGCCGGTATCCGCCGGCGCCGGCATCAGGGTCAGATAGACCTTCTTGCCGCTGTGCAGGCCGACTCCGGTAGCGCGTATTATGTTTTTCAGCGTGCGCTGTCTGATCACTGTCTGGGTCCCCCACGGCCCTGCATGACGGGGCGATTGTAGCACAGGGCCGCATTGCGTGACGACGTCGGACCACCCCCTTCCCCGCGGGTGTGGAACGCCCCCTTCAGTCCGCCTGGCGACGCAGAAACGCCGGGATGTCCAGATAGTCCGGGTCCGCGCTCAGGTCCACCGCCTCCTTCTCCGCCCGGTTCTGGCGGATCACCGTGGGACGGTCCAGGGTGGCATAGTCGGGGCGGCCGTCCTCCTTCCCTACCGGCACCTCGGCCGGGGCCGCGGCAGTCTCGACCCTGGCTCCCTCCCCGAGTCCGGTCGCCACCACGGTGACCCGCAGCTCGTCGCTCATGTCCGGATCGATCACCGTGCCGACCACCACGGTGGCATCGTCCGAGGCGTAGTCCCTGACCGTGTTGCCGACATCCTCGAACTCGCCCATGGAGAGGTCCATCCCTGCGGTGATGTTGACCAGGATCCCCTTGGCCCCGTAGAGGTTTATGTCCTCCAGCAGGGGGCTCGCCACCGCCTGCTGCGCCGCCTCCTGGGCGCGGCTCTCGCCCCGGCCGGTGCCGGACCCCATCATCGCCATGCCCATCTCCTCCATCACCGTGCGCACGTCGGCGAAATCGACGTTGATGAGTCCCGGCCGGGTGATCAGCTCGGCAATCCCCTGGACCGCCCCCAGCAGCACGTCGTTGGCGGCCTTGAAGGCGTCGAGCATGCTGATGTTGCGCCCCAGCACCGATAGCAGCTTCTCGTTCGGAATGGTGATGAGGGAATCGACGAACTCCGACAGCTCCTTGATCCCCTCCTCCGCCACCAGGGCCCGCTTGCGTCCCTCGAAGGAGAAGGGCCGGGTCACCACCGCCACCGTGAGCACGCCCAGCTCCTTGGCCACCTGGGCCACCACCGGCGCCCCGCCGGTACCGGTACCCCCGCCCATGCCGGCGGTGATGAAGACCATGTCGGCCCCCATCAGCACGTCGGCGATGCGGTCACGGTCCTCCATCGCCGCCTGCCTCCCCACCTGCGGATTGGCCCCGGCGCCCAGCCCCTTGGTCATGTTGCCGCCAAGCTGCAGGACGGTCTTGGCCCGGGTGCTCTTGAGCGCCTGGGCATCGGTGTTGGCGCAGATGAAATCCACCCCGTCGATGCTGGCATTGAGCATGTGCTGGACGGCGTTGTTGCCGCCACCGCCGATCCCCAGCACCTTGATCACAGCGCTCTGGCTGCAGGTATCCATCAGTTCGAACGTCGCCATGGTCTGTTCCTCCTCGCTTGTGCTTCGTGTTGCCCCGTAAACCTTCAGTCACCGGCGGCCATTCACCGCCGGACCCTCAGAAATTGCCGTGAAACCACTGTTTCATCCGCTCCCAGAGGACCTTCACGCCCCCTTCACGCGACATCGGCGCCACCCCCCTTACGGTGTTCCGGTAGCCGAACAGCAGCAGCCCCACACCGGTCGCGTAGATCGGGTTGCTGACCACGTCGGTGAGCCCGGTCACGTACTGCGGCACCCCCAGCCTGACCGGCATGTGGAAGACCTCCTCGGCCAGCTCGACCGTCCCGCTGAGCTTGCTGGAACCGCCGGTAAGGACGATGCCCGCCGCGATCAGCTCCTCGAACCCGCTCCGCTTGAGTTCCGCCTGGATCAGGGTGAACAGCTCCTCGTAGCGGGGCTCCACCACCTCGGCCAGGCGCTGGCGCACCAGCCGTCTGGGCGGGCGGTCGCCAACGCTCGGGACCTCGATGGTCTCGTCCGCGTTGGCCATCTGGGTCAGGGCGCAGGCGTACTTGATCTTGATGTCCTCGGCATGGTGGGTGGGGGTGCGCAGGGCCACCGCGATATCGTTGGTCACCTGATCACCGGCGATCGGGATCACCGCCGTATGGTGGATGGCGCCGTTGAGGAAGACCGCGATGTCGGTGGTGCCGCCGCCGATGTCCACCAGACAGACGCCGAGGTCCTTCTCGTCCTCGGTCAGCACCGCCTGGGCCGAGGCGAGCTGCTGGAGGATGATGTCGTCCACCTCCAGGCCGCAGCGACGCACGCACTTGACGATGTTCTGGGC
>RFJX01000034.1 GCA_003694425.1 Gammaproteobacteria bacterium | reverse complement strand
TCGACGAGCAGGCCTTCCTGAAGCTGCTCGGAGATTGATCTCTCACCACGGAGGCACGGAGGTCACGGAGAGAAAAGGCTGTCGGCTCTCGGCCATCGGCTGTCTGTGATCATGACCCGGCCCTGAGTGCTTGACCGATAGCCGGCGACCATTCAAGCCGGTGTCTTCGAAAAGTAAAAAGTAAAACCCTCCGTGATCTGCGTGCCTCCGTGGTGAACCGTTCATCCGAAGGCCGAAAGCCGACGGCCGACGGCCTGGTTCAGCTGGCGACGACGACCTGGTTGCGTCCCGCCTCCTTGGCCTGGTAGAGGGCCCGGTCGGCCCGGGCAACCAGGGATCTGCCGTCCTCATTCTTGTTCAGGGTGGCGACACCGACGCTGACGGTGATCGGGATCTGCTTGTGGCCGTGCGCGAAGGGTTTCTCCTCGATGGCGATGCGGACACGCTCGGCCAGGCGCCTGGCGCCGGCCAGGTCGGTGTTGTTGAGCAGGATGGAGAATTCCTCGCCGCCGTAACGGAAGATCACGTCGCTGCGGCGCACGCATTCCACCAGGCGGGTCCCCAGCTCCCTCAGCAGGCTGTCTCCGGCCAGATGGCCGTGCCGGTCGTTGACCAGCTTGAAGAAGTCGATGTCGACCATGAGGAGCGACAGGGGGTTCCCGTGGCGGCGGGCGAGCTCTACCTGATGCTCCAGCGCCTGTTCCAGGGCGCTGCGATTGTTCAGGCCGGTTACCGGATCGGTAAGGGCGTTGGCCAGCGCCTTGCGGTAGAGCAGGGCGTTCCGGACCGGATAGACCAGCAGGGAGAGGAGGGTCTCGAACTGCTCCAGTTCCTTCTCCTCGAAGCGGCGGGTACGGGTGATGGTGATCTGGCCGAGGTCCTCGTCCAGCAGCACCAGACGGTAGCCACAGCGGTTCCGGCCCTGGCGCCCCAGCCGGATGACCAGATCGAGGGCCGCATTGTCATAGACCAGTCCGTCGTAGGGTATCAGTTCGCTGGCCTGCTCGTGGAAATAACGCAGCAGGCTCTCCAGATCGAGGGTGCTCTGCAGCCGGTGGCTGAATTGCAGCAGCTGGCCGGCCCCTTCGGCCTCATGCCCCTTGCGAGCGGGAAAGGCGGCAACGGTACGGTCACCTTCTTTTTCTACTATGTGCAGTGAACTTGCCATGTAAACCTCACCCCGTTTGTCTGCACCTTCTTCCAAGCAGACATCGTGCCAACCTGTTTCCGCTCCCCGGGACCCAGGTGAAAAACGTTTTGAAATCAGATGGTAAAGCGCATTCCGTTGGTGCCTGCCCAGGTTCCCCGCACGGGTCTGCGGCAACCCTTGCCGCGTCAGTGTACAGACGCCATGTCAGTGATCATGTCCAATAATGGTCCGCCAACGTCAAACTTTCAACGCCTGTCTCTGTCAGGGGGCCGGGGGAAGGGGGTACCGGGCGTCTCTCCCGCCGCGCATCGAGGGTGCCCGGTGCCGGCCTACGCTTCTTCTTCGAGGGCGAAACGCTGGCCCCGGACGGCCGGGAGGGCAGGGTCCATCAGCAGGACATAAGGTGTGGTGATGGCCTCCGGTACCGGCAGCTTCTCCGCATCCTCGGCGGGATAGGCGAGGCTCCGGAGATGGGAACGGACCGGCCCCGGATCGAGCAGGTTGACCCGGATGGTGGTGTTGGCCTCCACCTCCTCGTGGAGGATCCGGGCGAATCCCTCGATGGCGTACTTCGAGACCCCGTAGGCGCCCCAGTACGCGGCCTGACTGTGGACGATGTTGCAGGAGGTGAAGAGGATTGCCCCCGCATCGACCTCGCGCAGCATGGGCAGCGTCACCTGGGTCAGGAGAAAGGGGGCGTTGAGATTGACCTGCAGGGTCTTGAGCCAGGTCTCGTAGTCGAAATGCTCGATGGCGGTCAGCCCGGTGAAATGGGCGGCGTTGTGGATCACTCCGTGGAGCTGGCCGAGCTTCTTCCTGATGGTGGCAGCCAGCTCCCGGTAGTCCGCCTGGGTGGCGCCCTCCAGGTTCAGGGGGTAGATGGCCGGCTGGGGCGCCCCGCTGGCCTCGATCTCGTCGTAGATGGTCTCCAGCCTGGGTACGTTCCTGTCCAGCAGGATGACCGTGGCCTGATGCCCGGCCAGGCGCTTCGCGACGGCCCGGCCGATCCCGTCGGCGGCGCCGGTTATCAGGATGGTCCTGCCGGCCAGGCAGTCCCGGGCCGGGGTGTATTCCTTCAGCAGCGCGGCAAGTTTCTGGTCCGGGTTCATTTTCAGTGCGCCTCCCCACGCCACAGTACGGTATCCACGCCCTCCCAGGCGGGGTCCGGTTCCGGATGGTCGACATTGTAGTGCAGGCCGCGGCTCTCCTTGCGGCGCATGGCGCTGCGGATGATCAGCTCCGCCACCACGACCAGGTTGCGCAGCTCGATGAGATCCTGGGTCAGCCTGAAACGGGCATAGTAGTCATCGACCTCCTGACTCAGCACCTCGACCCGCCGCAGCGCCCGTTCCAGCCGGCTGTCGCTGCGGACGATGCCGACATAGTCCCACATCATCCGTCGCAATTCGTCCCAGTCATGGGCCACCACCACCTCCTCATCGGAATCGGTGACCCGGCTCTCGTCCCAGGGGGGAGGGTTGCCGGGCTGCTCCAGTTCCGCGCTGCGCCGGAGGATGTCCGTGGCGCACCCGCGGGCGAATACCAGGCACTCCAGCAGCGAGTTGCTGGCCATGCGGTTCGCACCATGCAGGCCGGTACAGGCCACCTCACCGATGGCATAGAGGCCGGCGAGGCTGGTGGCCCCGGTCAGATCGGTGACCACGCCGCCGCACTGGTAATGCGCCGCCGGGACCACGGGGATCGGTTCCCGGGTCAGGTCGAAGCCGAACTCGAGACAGCGCTGGAAGATGGTGGGGAAGTGGTCACGGATGAACTCCGGGGGCCGGTGGGTGATGTCCAGATAGACGCAGTCGATCCCCAGCCGTTTCATCTCATGGTCGATGGCGCGGGCGACGATGTCCCGCGGGGCGAGTTCGGCCTGTTCATGGAAGCGGGGCATGAAGCGCTCGCCGTCCGGCAGGCGCAGCACCGCTCCCTCTCCTCTGAGCGCCTCCGAGATGAGGAACGACTTGGCCTGGGGATGGAACAGACAGGTGGGATGGAACTGGAAGAACTCCATGTTGGCTATCCGGCAGCCCGCACGCCAAGCCATCGCAATCCCGTCACCGGTGGCGACGTCGGGATTGGAAGTGTAGAGATAGACCTTGCCCGAGCCGCCGGTCGCCAGGACCGTGACGGGGGCGAGGAAGGTCTCTACGCGCCGGCCGGAGCGGTCGTAGACATAGGCGCCGATGCATCTTTCCTCCCCATCGCCGGTGATGAGGTCAACGGCCACGTGAAATTCATGGAGCATGATCCCCGGGTGACGGCGGACCTTCTCTTCCAGGGTCAGCTCCACCGCCCGCCCGGTCGCATCCTCGGCATGGATCACCCGGCGATGGCTGTGTCCTCCCTCACGGGTGAGGTGGAACCCCCCCTCGCCGAGGGTGAAAGGGACGCCGAGCGAGGCCAGCCATTCGATACTGGCCCGGCCCTGGCTGGCGACGTGCTCCACCACCTCCCGGTGACACAGTCCGGCCCCCGCGCGCAGGGTATCCTCGACGTGGCTGGTGACGGAATCGTTGCTGTCGAAGACCGCGGAGATCCCCCCCTGGGCGTAGAGTGTGTTGCCTTCACGCAACGCCCCCTTGGCGATCACCGTGACGCGGAGCCTCTCCGCCAGGATCAGGGCCAGACTGAGCCCGGCTGCCCCGCTGCCGATGATGAGTACGTCACTGCGCTGCGTCATATTGTCTGCTTTTGCTATCATGCGCGCCTTGCCGGTCCGGATCCTGTGGCCCCGGGGAGACCGGACAGCCCGGGTGTCACCGGCCCGGTCCTGGCAGAAGTGGAACATTCTACGCTGGTACGCCTTGCCGCGACCCGGGGTCGCAGGAAAGGGCAAGTCCGGCCCGTCCCGCCGGAGGGCGGACGGTGCCGCCGGACCGCCAGATGGTAACCGTTTACGGAGTCTTCCGGAATTCATGCAATCCTGTCCAGCTGAATCAGAACTTAACGCCCTGCTCACGGTCTACCGAAGCAGGCCACCGGCTGGGCGCGCCCGCGGAAAGGCAGGCTGATGGAGAGCCGAGCCAGGGAGAGCGATGCCGAACTGGTCCGTCGGGCGCAGCAGGGCGACAAACACGCCTTCGATCTGCTGGTGCTGAAATATCAGCACAAGATCGCGAAGCTGGTGTCCCGTTACGTGAAGGACCCGAGTGAGGCACTGGACGTGACCCAGGAGGCCTTCATCAAGGCCTACCGGGCCCTGCCCAGGTTCCGGGGCGACAGCGCCTTCTATACCTGGCTCTACCGGATCGCCATCAATACGGCGAAAAATTATCTGGTGGCGCAGTCGAGGCGGCCCTCGACCGTCGATCTGACCAACCAGGAAGGGGATCAGATCAATACCGAGGACCTGTTGCAGGAGACCGCGACACCCGAAAACCTGCTGAGCAGGGACCAGGTCAGGGAGACCATCAGCCGGGCCATCGATTCGTTGCCCGAGGACCTGAAGACGGCGATCACGCTGCGGGAGCTCGAGGGACTGAGCTACGACGAGATCGCCAAGGTCATGGAATGTCCGATAGGTACCGTTCGTTCACGCATCTTCCGGGCGCGTGAAGCGATCGACAAGCAGCTGAAACCATTGCTGGAGTGACCGCCATGAGTCAGAAAGAGCTGGAAGAGCTGTCCGCGCTGATCGACGATGAAGATGCCGGCGCAATCGACGAGGTAGTCAGTGGCTGTGCCGCAGACGAGGCGTTGCGCCAGAAATGGTACCGCTACCACCTCATCGGGGAGGCGATGCGGGACGAACTGCCGGAGGCCTTCGGCATCGACCTGGCCGATCGAATCCGCGACTCCATAGCAAAGGAACCGGCCATTCTCGCGCCGGCCCCCTGGCGACAGCGATGGCTGCGTCCGGCCATCGGCCTGGCGGTGGCCGCCAGCGTGGCGGGGCTCACCGTCATCGGGCTGAAGCAGCAGGGGGACGTGGAAACGGGTTCTCCTGCCGCTCAGGGGCAGATCGCCAGTGCCGTTACGCCACCGGTCTCTCCCGCCATCCGGCAGGTCGCCACTCCGTATGCCGGGGAACCGCAGGAGCCCCCCGCATCCGCCATCAGGGCCACCCCCATTCCTGCCAGCTCCCGCTTCAACAGCTACCTGGTCAATCACCTCGAGCAGCGGTCCGACTTCGGGATGATCCCCTACGTCAGAGTCGTCACGTATGATCCCCAGCAGTAATCCGGAATTCCCGGCTCCGGAGTTCCGGCCATCCCTGGACAGGCCCCTTTTTCTCCTTCTGACCTTCGCGGCGCTCTGCTTGCCCGTCGTCGCCGGGGCAGGCGAGCAGCCGGACCCCCGCCAGCTGCTCGCGGAGATGGCCGAGGCGGCCCACCAGCTCAACTATGACGGGATCTTCGTCTACCGTCGTGACAACGGCATGTACAGCATGCGCATCATTCACCGTCACGATGGCAACGGCGAACGGGAGCGTCTGGTCTCCCTGACCGGCAAGCCGCGCGAGATCCTCCGGGACAACGAGAAGGTGACCTGCATCATGCCCGGAGAGCATTCCCTTCTGGTGGCGCGGCGGCGCCCGCACCGCAGCCTCACCCAGATGTTCTCCTCCAGCCTGGATCGGGTTGCCCGGAACTACCGCTTCGTGCTGGTGGGCAAGGACTGGGTGGCCCAGCGCCCCACCTACGTAATCGACCTGCGACCGGTCGGCCCCTTCCGCTTCGCCCGCCGCCTCTGGATCGACGAGGAGAAAAAACTCCTCCTGCGCTCGAGTGTGAGCAACCGGCATGGCCGCCTGCTCGAGGAGATCCTCTTCACCGAGATCCGCTATCCGCAGGAGATCCCGGACGAGCTGCTCGCACCCTCCATCCAGGGGGAAAGTTACAGCTGGCAGACCCTTGCCACCGCCCCTTCCGGAGCGGGGTCCGAAGCCGAACCATGGCAGGTCACCTGGCTGCCCGACGGCTTCGAGCGGGAGCACACCGAGGTCTACGAAGACAACGGAAAGAAGGCCGTGGCGCACATGGTCTTCGGCGATGGCCTCGCCACCATCTCCGTCTTCATCGAGAAACTCGACGAAGGAGAGCCACCCATGCGGGGCTTCACCTCGGTGGGTGCCGTCACCGCCTATGGCCGGGTCGCCGATGGCTACCAGATCCTCACCATCGGTGCGGTGCCACCGATGGCGTTGCGCCTGGTGAACGAGTCGGTCAGGCGCCGCTGAGCACCGCCCACCAGCATCCATAACCACTTTCAGCGAACAGGGACTTCAAGATGCGTAAAGCCAGCAATGCGTTCTTCATCATGTTCATGCTCCTGGGCCTGTCCGCTTCCCTCCAGGCAAGGGTCGATCTGCCGGACTTCACACCCCTCGTGGAGCAGAACCGGGATGCGGTGGTCAACATCAGCACCACCAGCAAGCCGCGGGGCGGCCCCCAGCTGCCGCAGGGGATCCCCTTCCCCCAGCTGCCCGAGAACTCGCCATGGAACGAGTTCTTCCGCCACTTCTTCGGTCCGAGCCCCGGTGGACCCGGCGGTGAGCCGGTCCATTCCCTGGGCTCCGGCTTCATCATCGCGGAGGATGGCTACATCATCACCAACCATCACGTGGTCAAGGATGCCGACGAGATCCTGGTAAGGCTGAGCGACCGCCGCGAGTTCGAGGCGAAGCTGGTCGGTTCCGACGAGCGCAGCGATCTCGCCGTGCTCAGGATCGAAGCCAGGGACCTGCCCACCCTGAAGCTGGGAGATTCCTCCGGGCTCAAGGTGGGACAGTGGGTCCTTGCGATCGGCTCGCCGTTCGGGTTCGACTACACCGTCACCGCCGGCATCATCAGTGCGCTCGGGCGCAATCTGCCGGACGAGAACTATGTCCCCTTCATCCAGACCGATGCCGCCATCAACCCGGGCAATTCGGGCGGCCCCCTGTTCGACATGGATGGCCGGGTGATCGGGGTCAATTCCCAGATCTTCAGCCGGACCGGGGGCTTCATGGGGCTCTCCTTCGCCATTCCGGTGGATGTGGTGAAGAATGTCTACAAGCAGATCCGGGAGAAGGGCGAGGTGACCCGCGGCTGGCTCGGGGTGCTGATTCAGGACGTGACCCGTGAGCTGGCCGAGTCCTTCGGGATGGACCGGCCGCATGGCGCGCTGATCTCCAAGGTACTGGAGGGCAGCCCGGCGGAGAAGGCAGGTCTGCAGACGGGGGACATCGTGGTCCGCTTCGACGGCAGGGTGGTGGAACGCTCGAGCGAGCTGCCGCCGCTGGTGGGCAACACCGAGGTCGGCCGGGTGGTGC
>RFJX01000287.1 GCA_003694425.1 Gammaproteobacteria bacterium | reverse complement strand
TCCTCAGGGAATCGCTGGCGCAGGAGCAGGAGGCACTCGCCGCCTACCGGGAGCTGCTGGAGCTGGTCCGGGATCGCGACATCCTGCTGGAGGAATATGCCCGGGAGCTTATCGCCAGCGAAGAACTCCATCAGGGCGAGGTGGACAAGATGCTGCGCAGACCGGGCGACGTGGAACGCTATTCGGACTGAACCGGGGTTTCAGGATTCGCCGATTCCTTCCACCGGCCGGGGCAGAGAGACCCTTTCTCCTGCCCCGGTGTCGCCTCAGGGAAGGTGCTCCACGATCTCTTCTGGCGGCAGGTGGGAGAGGTTCTTGTCCACGGTATGCAGGACCATCCGCTGGGTGACGGGATCGAGGTGGTCACGGATGGCGCCCAGCAGCTTCGGCTCCGCGACCAGGATGATGAAGTCGAAGTTCCCGGCGACCCGCTGCGCCTCTATCTCCTCCGCAATCGTCTTTCCGAACAGCAGCTCCCGCTGGGTCCTGGGGTCGTGCTCCGGGGTCACGGCATGGCGGCCGCCCCCCACGCTGTCGAAGCTGCGACCGGGTGCGTCGGCGTCGATCTCACGGTTGGGCAGGCGCGCATCCGGATTGGTCAGGGCCTTGAACTCCTCCAGCGGGCCCAGTGGCCCCCTGCGGTTGAAGAAGCGGGCTGCATCGGCGGAGGCGACGACGACCTGATATTTCGACATTGTCCTGTTCTCCTTCTCTTGGATTCTCATGGATCAGTTGGGGACGGACCGGTGAGGCTTCAATCCCGGCCGCTGGCGGCAGGCGCATTGTGCCGGGGCCGCGCCCGCCTCGCAATGGCAAATGGGCCCTTCGAAAAACTCGAAGTGCCCACTTCGCACAGGGATGTGCGGCGGAATCAATGGCTGTGAGCCATCGATTCCGGAGGGGCCACAACATCGCATTTTGCGGTCCCGGTGAGATAAACCGCTCCGGACAGCGATTTTTCGGAACAACAAATTCATCCTCCCGGATGCCACCACCCATGTCAGGCGGCGGATCGGGGGTGACGAAGGGACCCATGGGGCTACCCCTGCCTTCGGCCCGCCGTCCGGGTGCAACGGGCCGGGGTGCCTTGGACGGTCCCAGGTGCTTCCCGTAGAATGCCGCCCCATGTCAGGGAACACCATCGGCAAGCTGTTCACCCTCACCAGCGCCGGCGAGAGCCACGGACCGGGCTACGTCGGCATCGTCGACGGTTGCCCGCCGGGCCTGGGACTGTGCGAGGCCGATATCCAGGTGGACCTGGACCGGCGCAAGCCGGGGACCTCGCGTCATACCACCCAGCGGCGTGAGGCAGACGAGGTCCGGATCCTGTCCGGGGTCTTCGAGGGGAACACCACCGGAACCCCGATCGCCCTGCTGATCGAGAATACCGATCAGCGTTCCCGGGACTACTCGAAGATCATGGACCGCTTCCGCCCGGGCCATGCCGACTATACCTACATCCAGAAATACGGCATCCGCGACTACCGCGGTGGTGGCCGCGCCTCGGCGCGCGAGACCTGCCTGCGGGTGGCGGCGGGGGCCATCGCCCGCAAGTACCTGCGCGAGCGCTACGGGGTGGAGATCCGGGGCTATCTGGCCCAGCTCGGCCCCATCGTCCTGGAGGTCAGGGACCTGGATGCGGTCGATCTCAATCCTTTCTTCTCGCCCGATCCGGATGCGGTCCCCGAGCTGGAGGCCTTCATGACCGCGCTGAGGCGCTCCGGGGATTCCATCGGCGCGCGGGTCAACGTCGTTGCCACCGGAGTCCCGCCCGGCTGGGGGGAACCGGTCTTCGACCGCCTCGATGCCGACCTGGCCCACGCCCTGATGAGCATCAACGCGGTCAAGGGGGTGGAGATCGGGGCGGGATTCGCCTGTGTGGAGCAGAAGGGCAGCGAGCACCGGGACGAGATCACCCCGGAGGGCTTCCTGAGCAACCATGCCGGCGGGGTCCTCGGCGGGATCTCGACCGGCCAGGCGATCACCGCCAGCATCGCCCTCAAGCCGACCTCCAGCATCACCGTCCCCGGCCGCAGCATCGACCTGGCCGGCAATCCGGTGGAGGTGGTCACCACCGGCCGCCACGACCCCTGCGTCGGGATCCGCGCCACCCCCATCGCCGAGGCGATGACCGCCCTGGTGCTGATGGACCACGCCCTGCGCCACCGGGCGCAGAATCTCGACGTGGAATCTCCCACTCCGGTCGTCCCCGCGCATCCGGAGTGACCGCGCCGGGCCGCGAGGCGCAGGGGGTGGTGTTCCCCTACTGGCGACTGTCCGCCTTCTATTTCTTCTACTTCGCGACCGTCGGCGCCCTGCTCCCCTACTGGGCCCCCTATCTCAAGACCCAGGGCTATCCCCCGGCCCGCATCGGCGAGCTGATCGCCATCCTGGTGGGGACCAAGATCGTCGCCCCCTTCATCTGGGGCTGGATCGCCGACCTGCGGGGACGGCGCATGGCCATCGTCCGTCTGGGCTCGCTCGCCTCGGTCCTCTGCTTCGCCCTCATCTGGCTCGGGGAGGGCTACCTCTGGCTGGCCCTGGTGATGCTCCTGTTCGGCTTCTTCTGGAATGCCACCCTGCCGCAGTTCGAGGCGATCACGCTGAACCACCTGGGACGGAGCGTGGCGGCCTACACCCGGGTACGGGTC
>RFJX01000286.1 GCA_003694425.1 Gammaproteobacteria bacterium | reverse complement strand
GTTCCCGCTCCAGGGTGGCGGCGATGCGCGCGCCGATCCGGGAGAACAGCTCCCGGGCATTCCGGTCGTATCCGTCGGCCCGGCGGCAGTGATGGATGCCCAGCAGCCAGGGGGCGCCGGTGGCCGGGCGCACCGCCAGCACCATGCTGCTGCGCACCCCGTAGTGGCCCCGGATCAGCTCCGGCAGGGGCAGCTCCAGCCCCTCGCCCCGGCAGACCGGCCCGGTCCGTTCCAGGGCGGTGGTGAACAGCCGCCGGTAGGCTTCGGTGACCGGCTCCACCGCGCCCTCCACCCGGGCCCCGCTCCAGTCGGGCCGGGTCACCTCCACCGGGATCCGCCACTGCTCCGCCTGCGGGTCGCAGGGGTGGAGCAGCCAGGCGCGGTCGCAGTCGAAGAGGGCCAGCAGCTCCTCCAGCGCGGGCCGCAGTGCCGCGTCCAGTGAGGGCGAAATCGTTCCTTCTTCCAGCATCCGACGCTTCCTCTGCCGAAGCTGCCAAGGATAGGAGACCGTGCAGCCTCCGCCTTGATCCGGATCAAGAAACGGCCCCCTGTCGATTGTCTATCGGCCGGGCGAGCGGTGACTTGAGCCGGCCGGTGACCCTGCCTAGCCCGGATGTTGCACCGGATAGCGTCAACAGGACAAACTGTACCCACGGTGTTGTAAGTTCAAATTCTTGAACGGAATATAAAAACCACAGGATCCGGAGCGGTCTGGTGCAATATCCGGGCTAGGGGGCCAGCGCCCTGGCGACCGCCACCCCCAGAAAGGTGCCCCCCGCGTAGCCCAGGGTGCCGCAGAGGATGGCGGGGATGACCAGGGCCTCCCAGCGTTTGGCGGCGGCCATCGCCGCGGCGGTGGTGGGGCCGCCCATGTTGGCGTTGGAGGCGATCAGCAGCTCCGGCAGGCGCAGCCGCAGGAGGTACCCGGCCAGCAGCAGGAAGGCCAGGTGGACGGCCAGGATCAGGCCGGCGAGGGCGAACAGGACGGGGCCCACCCCGAGCACCGTGGCGATGTGGGCGCTGGCGCCGATGGTGGCGAAGAAGACCTGCATCAGCAGCATGCCGATCTGGTGGGCCCCGTGCAGCCGGGCCATGGCCCGGGGCAGGGTGGTGGCCAGTAGCACGGTGAGGGCGGTGATGGTCAGGATGGCGCCACCCGGCAACCCGGTGGCCGTCTCGAAGGCCTCTCCCGCGGCGCAGATCGCGGCGGCGAGGGCCAGGGCGGTGGCCAGGGCCGGCAGATCCAGCGGGGGCGCCTCCCGTCCTTCCTCCGCGCCCTCGCCGTCGTCCCGGTATGCCGGAAAGCGCCGCGCCAGCGCCGGCCAGGCCGGGAGGGTGAACAGGAGCAGGAAGTAGAGCGTCATCATCAGGGCGTCGGCGGCCACCCCGGCGCTGAGCAGGTCGCCGGACTCCAGCCCCACCGCGGCGGCGGTGGCCATGTAGTTCATCGAGCCGCCGGTATAGGTGGCGGTGAAGATGCCGGCCAGTTGCCAGCCGTGCGCGCCCAGCGGCAGCAGGTGGAAGGCGGCCACCGCCCCGAGCACGGTGCCGGCGGCGCCCAGCAGGTAGGCCAGCAGGGTGGGCCCGGCCTCGCGCAGGATCCGCCGCAGGTCGGCGTGCAGCAGCAGCAGGGGGATGGCCAGCGGCACCAGATAGCCCCAGACCGCGTCGAAGATCGGGGCGGAGGCCGGGATCACGTTCAGGTTGGACAGGGCGAAGCCGAGGAGCAGGCTCACCACCGCCCCCGACAGGGTCGCACCGAGCCGGGTCCGCTCGGCCCACAGCCCGGCGGCGGCGGCCGCCAGCAGCAGCGCCCCCAGGGCCCAGCCCTGCTCCGCGGCGATCAGGGTCGTCTCCATGGCCCCATTATCCACGAGTGCCCATTGCACCCGGAATACGGCCTGCTTCTCCAACCTTCCTCCCTGCTGCCAGAGGCGCGCGCCAGCGTCGGGTTCCGGAAGGAAACCCCTGGCGGAGCGTAATGGGATCACGGACGTTGCGGTCTGTATGTCACACAAGGAGTGCCTCGTCGCGATCCGGCGAACGGGCACCACCATCACGCCCCGAGCAGGGTGTCGCCACGTCAGCGGAGCGAAACGGCCCGTTCGTCCACCACCACCGGGAGGAGGTGACACCATGCAAACCGACAATCGTCTCTTGCGTCGCGCCATCATGCTGGCGGCCGGCGCGACCCTGCTGGCTACGGCCGGCTGCGAATCGTTCACCACCCGCTCCGCGCTGACGGCTGCCGCTGCCGAGCCGGTCCGGGTGCGAGTGATAAAACAGGATCCGGGCAAGGTCACCTACTGGATCCTGCCCGGACCGCGGGAGCTGGACCCGGCGGTGTTCGGCACCCCGGACCACCCGAAGATGCTGTTCAGGCCGAAGCTCGA
This sequence comes from Gammaproteobacteria bacterium, assembly GCA_003694425.1. Classification (GTDB taxonomy): domain Bacteria; phylum Pseudomonadota; class Gammaproteobacteria; order J113; family J113; genus J113. The sequence continues at coordinate 3,343 of RFJX01000286.1, read as the reverse complement.
GGCGGCGAAGGCGGCGGTGGCCGCCCACAAGATGCCGCCCTCGGTGCCGGGGCTGCTGCAGCACCTGCCGATCCTGGTCGGCGTCCCGCTCAAGGCCCGCACGGTCGATGCCGATGGCCGGCAGTGGTTCAGGATGCCCAACCTGTTCAGCGACAAGGCGCGCATCGTCCAGGGCAGCTTCCACGCCCGCTATGAGGACCACGTGCCCAAGGACCCGCCCGGTCCGCCCGGAAAGACCCCGGACAGGGCCACCATGGAGGCGAAGTTCACCGATCCCGCCGGCAACCGGTACCGGGTGGTGCTGGACCACGTGGTCAAGCCCCCCTTCCCCGGTTACGAGACACAAGGAGGGGTGATGATCGACGGCGTCCACCATGGCGATACCGGCACCGGGAGTCCGCTGATGCCGAAGGTGAAGACCTACGCCGCCTTCTGGGGGGTGGGGGACGTCTACATCAACGGCAGGCTGGCCCAGCCGCACCGGGTGATGCACATGATGACCACCGAGGTGGTGCGGGACCGCGATTACCACCTGGCCCTGGACCGCGAAATGCCGCTGCCGCCGGGCCGGCGTCACATCCGCGGTCAGGAGCACCATACCCACCTGGTGGTGCTTCCGATCACCCCGGTCAAGGGCCAGGGGCCGGTGTTCAAGCCACTTAAGACGGCCTTCATCCTGCCCAACGGCAAGCCCCAGCCCTTCATCCACATCATGTGGGAGCAGGACGAGATCGTCCAGTGAGCAGCCGGGGGGAGGGCTTCCCCTCCCCCTTTTATCCTGAACAGAATGGAGAATCGACCATGACACGCATCCTGCGCTGCGCGCGTTCCCTGCTGGCCCTGACCCTGATGCTGGCCGCCACCACCCTGCGGGCCGGCGACATCCGGGAGATCGAGGTGACGGCCCGGGAGTTCAGGCTGGAGCCAGCGGTCATCGAGGTCCACAGGGGGGAGACGGTGGTCCTGCAGTTCCGCAACCAGGGGGTGCTGGCCCACAACCTGAGCATCGACGCCCTGGGACTGAAGACCGCGACCATCTACCAGGGGGAGCAGGACAGCCTGCGCCTCACCCCGCAGACGACCGGCGAGATCCCCTTCCGCTGCGCCATCCCCGGCCATGCCGAGGCCGGGATGAAGGGGGTGATCCGGGTGGTGGAGTGACGGTCTACTGCCGGCGCAGCTTGCAGCCGTCCTTGTAGCCCAGGTCGCAGGCCTTGGCCACGTCCTCGTAGGCCTGGTCGGTCCGGCCCAGCTTCCACCTGGCCCAGCCGCGGGTGTACCAGGCCCAGCCGTTGTCCGGCTCGGCGGCGATCACCTGGTCCAGCAGGCGGATGCTCTCCTCGTACCGCCCCTCGGTGAAGAGCTGGTGGGCGCGGCGGGAGAGCGACTCGATGTCGCCACCCGCGGGCCGTGCCTGTGCCGCGGCGGTCCCGGCACCGAGCTGGATCTCGGCCCCGGGGCGCAGGGTGAAGGGGAGTTCGAGCTTCCGGCGGGGGCCGCCCAGATAGAGCCGCAGCTCCCGCACCGGGGTGGAGAAGCCGTAGCTGATCCAGCGGTTGCGGCCCCTGCTGCTGGCCCGGCTGACCGGGGCGATCAGCCTCCCGCCGTTGTCCACCCCCAGCACGCCCAGCAGCCTTTCCTGCGGTCCGTCGTCGGGCAGGGCCAGGCGTATCTCCTCGCTCCCGAACTGCTGCAGCACGAACTTCAGCCCGTCCTCCGTGGTGACGGTCTCCCCCTCCTGCGCCGGGGTCAGGACGAGGGAGGAGACCTCGTCCGGAAGGTTCAGCTCCACCCGCCCCGAGATCGCCTTCACATCCTCCTCCCGGGTGCCCGGCAACAGATGCACGGTGCGGATCCCGCGCAGTTCCCCCTGGCGGGTCCCCGGCTGCAGGTCGACCCGGGAGAAGACCCCCTGCTCGAATTGCGATCCTGCGTTGTAGCGGTTGCCGCCCCGGTCGTCGCGGACCTCCTCGATGACGATCCGGGCCAGCCCCTGCGGGTGCAGCTCCGCCGGCCAGAGGGGCCTGAAGCCGTTGAGCCGCAGGACCAGCCACAGGGAGGGGTCCTGGCGGTTCTGGGTGAAGAAGGTGTCGACCCCGAGGGTGATGCTCAGGCCGTCCCCCTGGTCGGCCCCCGCAGGCGGGGTGCCCTGTCCCTGCTGCATCTGCAGGTCCAGCCCGGTGGTGGCGTGGCGCAGCCAGGCCTCCATGGAGCGCCCGGTCCACAGCATCAGGGCCGCGAGCAGTGCCGTGGCCAGCAGCGTCACCCCGAGCAGTTCCATCCAGGCCCTGACCCCGCGCCCGCCCAGGTGCGGGGGGGCGGCGTCGGAGCGGGGCCAGTCCTGGCGCAGGGCCTCCCTCCAGGGGGGGCGCCAGCCCTCCTTCACCACCCTCGCCTCCAGGTAGAAGAGCGTGATGAGGAAGTGGAACAGCGCCATCGACAGGAACTGCAGCAGCACCATCAGGATCAACGTCAGGGGCAGGATCACCACCGCCAGCGGGGCGAAGATCAGGCCGGCGAGGAGGCCGAGCAGGAAGCCGGCGAACTGGAGCAGGAGATAGAGGACCATCACCGCCAGCATCAGGAACAGGACATTGCCGACGATCGCCCAGCGGTAGCCGCGGGCCAGGTCCCAGGCCCGGCGCACCGCGTCCCAGGGGCCGATCTCCTCGTTCGCGGCCACCGCCCCGGTGAGGCTGAGGGCGACCAGGAAGAAGATCGAGGCGGCGACGACCGCGAGCAGAAGCAGGGCGAAGGCGGGAGAGGCCGCACTTCCCGCGTACTGGAGCCAGCCCAGGGGGGCGAGCAGCAGAATGAGCGGGATCAGCAGCACCAGTCCCAGGGCGGTGGCGACATCGGGGGTGCGGGAGAGGGCCTGGCGGGCGAGCTGGCCGAAGGGCGGGACCCGCCCCTCCTCGAGCCAGGCGGCTGGCAGGCGCAGGAGGGCGGTCTCGCCCCAGATCATCACCAGGAATCCGGCGATGCTGCTGATCGCGATGGAGAGGATGAGCGCCGGGTTGCCGAAGAGCCGCCCCAGCAGTGCCGCCGGGTCCGGCGGCACCTCCTGCGGTGCGAGCAGCAGCAGGCCGCCGGTCGCCAGCTGGGTCACCACCATCAGCAGGAGATTGGCCAGCAGGGTCAGGAGGATGATCCCGGCGATGGTCCAGCCGGCACGGAAGGTGAACTGCAGGCACCAGCCCAGACGGGTGACGAAGTTGAGCCCCTGCGGCAGCTCCTCCTCCGGCACCGGATCGGCGACCCGGGGGATGACCGGGTCGCCCGGGGGGGCGGGAGGCGGCGTGGCGGCCGGTGGCCCGGCGGGTTCTTCCGTGGTCCCTGAGGG
>RFJX01000285.1 GCA_003694425.1 Gammaproteobacteria bacterium | reverse complement strand
GTGGAGGTGCAGGTCGACTGGGGAGAAGGGCATGGGTTTCCGGTGGCGGGGGAGAAGTCCTGTGGCCTGCCATTCTATCAGGACGCCGGAACGGGGGCCGGTTGCACGGGTATTGCCGGCGGGGCGGTCCGTCCCCATATCCGGGGCATGGTGGAAGAGAACCCGACCAGAGCGCCGCGGATCATCGATTGTGCCGAACTGCGTGAGCGGATCGCCGTCTTTCGCGGCCGGGAGGAGGCCGGGCGGGTCCTGGCCGGCCTGCTGGCCCGGGAACAGCGGCACCTGTCGCGGCCGCTGCTGCTGGCCATCCCTTCGGGGGGCGTCCCGGTGGCTCTGGCGGCGGCAGGGGTGCTGGGCTGGCCCCTGGATATCGCCCCGGTCAGCAAGATCACCCTGCCCTGGAACAGTGAGGCGGGTTACGGTGCCGTCGCCTTCGACGGCACCGTGCGCCTGAACGAGCCGCTGCTCTCGCGCCTGCCGCTGACCCGGGCGATGGTGGAGGAGGGGATCGCCCAGACCCGGCAGAAGGTGCAGCGCCGGTTGCGGGCGCTGCGCGGCGACCGCCCGCCGCTGGAACGGGTCATCCCGGGCCATGACGCGATCCTGGTGGATGACGGCCTCGCCTCCGGCTTCACCATGCTGGCCGCGGTCGAGGCGGTCCGCCACTGCGATCCGGCCAGCGTCTCCATCGCGGTACCGACCGGCTCGCGGGAGACGGTCGAGCGGCTGGCCGGGGAGGTCGACCGGGTCTGGTGCTGCAACATCCGCAGCGGCTATCCCTTCGCCGTGGCCGATGCCTATCGCAACTGGTACGACCTCACCGAGGAGGAGGTTCTGGCGCTGCTGGAGACCTCAGCCGGCTCCACCTGAACCCCGCTCCGCCACCAGCAGCTCGCAGGGGACCGCCCAGGGGGTGAGCACCTCCCGGTGGCGCAGGCGCCACTCCGGGTCGCGGACGAACCGGGTGAGCCGGATGGGTCGACAGCCCCCGACGAGCGAGGGCCGCAACCTCCAGATCCGCTTCCACAGGGCGATCAGGAGACGGGAGGGCAGCGTGGTGCCCTCGGTGAGGGAGGTGAGCAGGAGCAGACCCCCGGGCCGGACCAGGCGTGAGGCCTCGTTGATCACCGCATCGATCTCCTCCTCCGGCAACAGGTCCAGCACGAAGGTGGAGAGAAAGCGATCGAAACTCCCTTCGGGGAAGTCGAACCGGGTCTCGCCATGGCTCTGCAGCACCCTGGCCCGTGCGCCGAAGCGCTGCAGCCGCTCGCGGGCGAGAGTGACCATGGTCTGGCTGATGTCCACGCCGACATAGCGGCACTCCTCCGGCAACACCCCGGCGAGCAGGCGCGCGGCCAGGCGCCCCGTGCCGCAGCCGAACTCGAACACGGATGTGGACCGGGCCAGCGCCCCCTTTTCAATCAGCCGGTCGAGGACGGCGTCCTCGTAGAAGGCCTGGCTGTCCTGGCGGCTGCCGAAGCGGTCGTAGAAGGCACAGGCCTGCTCATGACTCAGCGGCCCGGACATGACCGCCTAGTGCCGTTCCGCAATGGCCTTCTTCAGCATCCGGAAGGCGCGCCTTGCCATGCCCTTGTTGGCCGGGCTCTTCTCCAGCGCCTCCAGGTTGGCGGGCGGCACCGGGCCGACCACGATCGCCCCCACCATGCCGAGGGAGTAGTGGGGGTCACACTTGTAGATGTAGGCCCCCGGCACGGTCAGGGTGAGGCTGTAGTCCTCGCCGAGCTTCGACTGCCACGGCTGCGCCCCTTCCGGGATCAGCCCGTCGATGGAGTGGGTGTTGTGCCCGTTCATGTTGGTCCAGTGGACCGTGTCTCCGGGCTGGATGAAGATCACCGGCGGGACGAACTGGGTCACCACCGCCTTGACGACATGGGTCTCGCCTCCGGTCGCGGCCGGCTGCCCGGCGGCGGTCGGGGCCGGATCCGGCGTGGCCGCGTTGCCGGGGTCCGGTGTGGCGGCATCGCCGGCGGGACTCTCACCCGGGACACCGGGCTCCGGCTCCGGGGCCGGCTGGGTGGCGGGCGCGGCGGTCTGTACCGCCGGGCGTGACCCGGCCTGCCCTTGCGGGGCCACGCCCTCGTCGTCGGAGCAGCCGCCGAGCAGGGCCAGGAGGGCGAGGGGGGCCAGAAGGTGGAATGGTTTCATCATGATCTCCTCGTGATCGGGTCCCTGGGGGACGGTGACCCGTACCGGTCACCGCCATTTTGTTCCATTATGAGGCCAGTCAGCCGTCACACAAGGAGCGAACCATGATCCCGGAACCCGGGGCCGCTGGACCCCCCGCGCCCGAGAACGAATGGCTGGCGCCGTGGATCCGGCTGCTGGATGCCAGCCTCCATCGCCTCTGCGGCCGCCATCTGCCGGGAGGGGAACTGCCGGATGCGGAGTTCGCCCGCCAGGTCTGGCACGCCCCGTGGGTCCTGCTCAGTCACGATGCCGGCCCGGAGCCGCGCTTCAACTATGCCAACCGCACCGCCCTGCAGTTGTGGGAAGCCGGGTGGGGTGAGCTCGTCGGCCTGCCTTCCAGGCTCTCCGCCGACCCGGAGCAGCAGGCGGAGCGGGCCCGCCTGCTGGAGCGGGTGGGACGGCAGGGCTGGATCGACGATTACCATGGCGTCCGGATCAGCCGCAGCGGCAGGCGTTTCGAGATCCGCGATGTCCTGGTCTGGAACCTGGCCGACGGGCAGGGCCGCCCCTGCGGCCAGGCGGCGATGTTCAGCCGCTGGCGGTGGCTGGAGTGATGCGCCACTCCGCCAGCCGGTAGAGTCCGCCGAACCAGTCCCGCCGGTATCCCTCCCGGGGAACCTTGCCCAGGAAGGCGGCCTGTTCCGCCAGCAATGAGTGCCGATCCTCGCTCCAGAACGCCTCCAGGAAGGGCTCCAGGCGGCAGAGCAGGCCGCGCAGCGGCCGCAGGCGATGGAAGGGGTGCCGCCACGGCGCCGGCGCGTAGTCGGCGACCAGGAGTCGGCCCCCCGGGCGCAGTACCCGCAGGGCCTCCGCCAGCACCCGCCGCCGTGCCGTCGCCGGCAGCTCGTGGAGGAGAAAGAAGATCAGCACGGTATCGAAGGAATCCTCCGCGTAGCCGAGCGATTCGGCGTTCATCCGGCAGGCCCGCAGTCGCTGGTCGCCGCTCCCCTTGCCGCGGGCCAGGGCGAGCTGTGCCGGAACCACGTCGCACAGGTGCAGTTCCGAGTCGGCGGGCAGGGCGGCCAGCAGGCGGGGGGTGAGGCTGCCGTAGGCACAGCTCAGCTGCAGCAGCCGCCGGGGCCGGTCGAGCCGTTCCAGCACCCCCTCGAGCAGCCGCCGGTAGTGGCCGAAGAGAATGGCGTTGATCACCGGACCGCGGTCGAAGAGGCGCAGTCCCCATGCCGAGAGGTAGGCGTGGCGATAGTGGCGGACCAGGTAGTCGGGCAATCCGCGCTGGGGGACTTCGTTTTCCATGGCGATCTCCGGTCGGCGGAGGGGACGATATCACAGACGTATATACGCTTGACAGTATATATCACGAGGCATATATTCAGCGCCATGGATGCCACGCGCTTCTTCTCCATCCTGGGCCACCCCGTGCGCCTGCGGGCCCTGGTCCTGCTCCAGCGGGAGGGCGAACTGTGCGTCTGCGAGCTGACCCATGCCCTGGGGCTGCTGCAGCCGGTGGTCTCGCGCCATCTCGCGCTGCTGCGCGAGGCCGGCCTGGTGGACGCTCACCGGGAAGGACAATGGATGCACTACCGCCTAGCTCCCGGCCTGCCGTCATGGCAGCGTGAGGTGCTGGAGCAGACCGCCACGGCGCTGGGCGGGCAGGAACCCTACGTCTCCGACGCGGCCCTCCTGGGCGAGATGCCCAACCGGCCGGGGAGCCGTTGCTGTGCCTGAGCGACCGCTGAGGCTCCTGTTCGTCTGCACCGGCAACGCCTGCCGCTCGCAGATGGCCGAGGGCTGGGCCCGACATCTCGGCGGGAAGAGGGTCGAGGCCCGCTCCGCCGGCATCGAGGCCCATGGCCTCAATCCCAGGGCGGTGGCCGTGATGGCCGAGGCGGGGGTGGACATCGCCGGCCAGCAGTCGACCCGGCTCACGCCCGAAATGCTGGAGTGGGCGGATGTGGTGATCACCGTCTGCGGCCATGCCGACGAGCATTGCCCGGTGCTGCCGCCGGGCACGCGCAAGCGGCACTGGCCGCTGGAAGACCCGGCCCGGGCCCGGGGGGACGAGAGCGAGGTGATGGCGGTGTTCCGTGCCAGTCGCGACGTGATCCGCGACCAGGTACGGGACCTGCTGGAGGAACTCGGGATCCAGACAGGAGACAGCGATGACGAGCAATGAGGCGGTGGCCGCAAGCGCCCCGGAGGTGGAGGAGAAGCGGCTCAATCCCTTCGAGCGCTACCTGACCCTGTGGGTGGCGCTGTGCATGGTTGCGGGGGTGGTGATCGGCAAGGCCTTCCCCGGCCTGACCGCCACTCTGCGCGGGCTGGAGTTCGGTCAGGGGAGCCAGATCAACATCCCCATCGCGGTGCTGATCTGGCTGATGGTCTATCCCATGATGCTGAAGATCGATTTCTCCAGTGTCCTCGGGGTACGGCGGCGGCCGAAGGGGATCCTGATCACCCTGTTCGTCAACTGGCTGGTCAAGCCCTTCTCCATGGCGCTCATCGCCTGGCTCTTCTTCAAGCACCTGTTCCTGCCCTTCATCGGCGAGGAGCTGGCCGACCAGTACATCGCCGGCTGCATCATCCTGGCCGCCGCTCCCTGTACCGCGATGGTCTTCGTCTGGTCCTACCTGACCGACGGCGATCCGGCCTACACCTTGGTGCAGGTCTCGGTGAACGACCTCCTCATGCTGGTCCTGTTCGCGCCCATCGTCGGCTTCCTCGTCACCGGAGCGAGCAACCTCACCGTCCCCTACGACGTGCTGTTCTACAGCGTGATCACCTTCATCGTCATCCCCCTGGCCCTGGCCAGCCTCAGCCGGACGTTGCTGATCCGCGCCTTCGGCATCCAGTGGTTCGAGGGGCGCTACCTCAAGGTCTGGCACCCGGTTACGGTCATTGCACTGCTCGCCACCCTGGTCTTCATCTTCGCCTTCCAGGCCGACAACATCACCGGCCGCACCTTCCACGTCCTGCTGATCGCGATCCCGATCCTGCTGCAGGTCTATTTCAACTCCTCCCTGGCCTATGGCCTGATGCGGCTGTTCCGGGTGGAACACGCGGTGGCCGCGCCCGGCGCCCTGATCGGGGCCAGCAACTTCTTCGAGCTGGCGGTGGCCACGGCCATCACCCTGTACGGGCCGGAATCGGGGGCCGCCCTGGCCACGGTGGTAGGGGTACTGGTGGAGGTGCCGGTGATGCTCTCGGTGGTGGCCTTCTGCAACCGCACCCGCCACTGGTTCCCGCAGGCAGATGCGACATCGGGGATGGGCTGAGAGATGTTTGCGAAAGTGCTGGTCATGAGCGACGGGACCCCCATCTCGGACAGCCTGCTCGAGTGTGTCGCCGGGCTGAAGGCGGTGGGTTGCCGGGAGGCGGTCCTGTGCCATGTCATCGACGTCGAGACCGCGGCCGGGCTGCAGGAGGAGATCCGGGAGCGGCTGGCGCCCAGACTGGAACAGCAGCGGCAGTGGCTCGCCGCCCGGGGCATCGATGCCACCATCGAGATGCCGCTGGGGCTGGTGCAGGTGGAGGTGAACCGGCTGGTCGCCGAACAGGGGTGTACCCTCGTCGCGGTGGCCACCCACAGCCACAATCTGGCGCGCGATCTGCTGATCGGTGTCACCGCCTGCTCGGTGCTGCGCCATGCCCGGGTGCCGGTGCTGCTGGCCCGGGTCGAGGTGCTGGAGCAGGGGGCCCGCTGCCGCAACCTCTGCGGCGACCTGTTCCGTCACCTGCTCGTTCCCACCGATTTCTCCGCGAATGCGGAAACGGTCCTCAAGGCCGTCGAGCGGATCGCCTCCGTCGCCCACCCGGAGGTGACCCTGCTCCATGTCCAGGACCGCCATCGCCTGCTCCCCTATCTGGAGGGTCGCCTGGAGGAGTTCGACCGTACCGACCAGGGGCGGCTGGAGGAGATCGCCGACCGCCTGCGCCAGCGGGGTGCGGCGAGGGTAGAGACCACCCTGGAGCTGGGACATCCGACCGAGGTGATCCTCCGCGAGGCGAACGGGGGGGACTACAGTCTCATCGTCATGGGTACCCACGGGCGGGGCTTCTTCAGCCGGGAGATACTCGGCGGCGTGGCCCATCGCATCGCCAACCACGCGCCCCAGCCGGTGCTCTTCATCCCGCCCGATGCAGAAAGCGGGCAGCCAATCGAATGACATCGGGAGGTCCAGTCCATGAGCAATCGTACCGCCGTAATCTGCAATCCCCTGCGTACCGCCATCGGCACCTACAACGGGAGCCTGAAGTCGATCCCGGCCCCCGATCTGGGCGCCACCACCATCGCCGCGGTGCTTGACCGTTCCGGCCTTCCCGCGGGAAAGGTCCAGACGGCCGTGATGGGACAGGTGATCCAGGCCGGGGCGAAGATGAATCCCGCACGTCAGGCGGCCATCAACGGCGGCCTGCCGGTCGGGGTGCCGGCGATGACCGTGAACCGGGTCTGCGGTTCGGGGGCCCAGGCCATCGTCTCGGCGGCCGTCGAGGTCCTGCTTGGTAACGTCGACTGCGCGGTGGCCGGCGGCATGGAGAACATGGACCAGGCCCCCTATCTGGTGAGCCAGGGGCGCTGGGGCTACCGCATGGGGGATGGTCAGCTCTACGACGCCATGCTGCGCGACGGGCTCAACGACGCCTTCAGCGGCAAGCACTCCGGCTGGCACACCGAGGACCTGGTCCGGAAATACGGCATCAGCCGCGAGGACCAGGACCGCTGGGCCCTGCGCTCCCAGCAGCGTTTCGCCGCCGTCCAGGCGGCCGGCAGGTTCGAGGCCGAGATCGTTCCGGTCGAGGTCCCGGGACGCAAGGGGCCGACCCTGTTCGACCGCGACGAGCACAACCGGCCCGATACTACAGCCGAATCACTGGCCAGGCTGCGCCCGGCCTTCCGCGAGGATGGCACCATCACGGCCGGGAACGCGCCCGGCCTGAACAGCGGGGCCGCGGCCATGCTCGTCTGTGACGGGGAGTGGGCGAAGGGGCAGGGGCTGGAGCCGGTGGCCCGGATCGTCTCCTATGGCATCGCCGCGGTGGAGCCGGGCCTGTTCGGTATCGGTCCGGTACCGGCGGTGCGCCAGGCCCTGGAACGGGCCGGCTGGGAGATCGGTGATATCGAACGCATCGAGATCAACGAGGCCTTTGCCGCCATCACCCTGGCCTGCCTGCGCGAGCTCGGGCTCGACGAGGAGATCGTCAATCCCGAGGGCGGCGCCATCGCCCACGGCCACCCGATCGGTGCCACGGGGGCGATACTCACCACCCGCCTGATCCACTCGATGCGCCGCGACGGCCTCAGGCGGGGCGTGGTCACCATGTGCATCGGCGGTGGTCAGGGTATCGCCCTGTGCCTGGAAGCCCTGTGAGCGGCCAGGGTCTGCCCGTCGCATCTTCCCGCTAGTACGGCAGCGGCAGCCCTCAGATGTTCACATGGCTGGCCGATCGGCTCACCTGGGGGCTGCTCAGTCTCGAACCCGGGACCCGCCCCGGTGAGGCGGTCCACTTCTTCGTCATGGACACCAGCAAGATCTTCGTGTTGCTGATCATCATCATCT
>RFJX01000284.1 GCA_003694425.1 Gammaproteobacteria bacterium | reverse complement strand
GTCCTCGAAGCGGGGGCACTTCTGGCCCAGACAGTTCTCGGTGGTGGAGGTGACCCTCGGCCAGATCCGTGACCCCTCTCCCACCCCTTCACACTCGGCGATGTCGCCGCTGGCGGTGCGGGCCGCCCAGGCCCGGACGGTGGCCAGTTCATGCTCCAGTTGACGGTCACGACCGCCCTGGTCGCGGACCGCCAGGTCGAGGCGGTGGGGGCAGAGGTAGTTGGAGCGCCCCTTCAGCAGGGCGTGGCGCAGCGGCAGGTCCAGGGCCTCGAGGATCAGCGGGAGGTCCTTCCGGTAGAGCTGGTCCTGCAGGTGCCGGGTCCCGGTGGAGAGGATCACCCGCGCCCCGGAGAGCAGGGCCGGGACCAGATAGGCGAAGGTCTTGCCGGTGCCTGTTCCGGCCTCGCAGACCAGCACCCCGCGCGAGTCGATGGTCGCGGCGATCCGCTCGGCCATCTCCTGCTGCTGCGGTCGGGGTTGATAACCCCGCAGGCGCCGGGAGAGGGGACCGTCGGGGGCGAAGACCGATCCGATGCTCAACAAGGCGGCTCGCTCATCCCGGGTCGTGGGTCCAGAGGCCGTCGTCTGGCTCCAGCCCGCGTTCCCGGCTCCAGCGCAGGGTGCCGATGTTGCGCGCCCGGGCCACCGAGAGCAGCCCCCTCCGGGCCCGTCTGCTGCCCTTCAGGCGCTCCTGCAGCTCCTCGATCTGCTCCCGCTCCAGGGCCCAGATCTCTTCCGGCTCATAGGATTCGTCCATCAGCACCAGCAGCAGGCGGTCCCATTCATGGGCCAGGTTGAGTTGTCCGATGCGCTGTCCGCCCTTCTCCGGGTCGAAGATGGCGCGGCCCTTGACGAGCACCCTGCGGGTCGCCTCCCCCTCCCCCTCCAGGGCGTCATGACCGGCCGCTCCCTGCGGGGCGGGGCGCAGCCCGAGCAGGCGGATGGCGTCATGGACCGCGAGTTCGGCGGTGACCGGCAGGGTCTTGCCGGTGGCGCGACGATACTGGGCAGCCAGGGAACGTGTCTGCGCCATCAGCTTCTCGACGGAATACACTTCTTTGTCAGGCATCAGATGGTTTTTCCTGAAGGAACCGGTATCCCCCGCCCGCCCCGGTGGCCGCTCAGGTTGCAGTATACTGGCTGTTCCCGAACAAGACCCATCGATGACATGTCCCGGGCACCCGAACTGCTCTCTCCCGCCGGCTCCCTGAAGCACGTCGCCTATGCCCTGGCCTACGGCGCCGATGCGGTCTATGCGGGGCAGCCGCGCTACAGCCTGAGGACCCGCAACAACGCCTTCCGCGATCCGGAAGCCCTCGGCGAAGGCATCGCCCGCGCCCATGCCCGGGGCCGGCGTTTCTTCGTCGCCAGCAACATCATCGCCCATGACAACAAGGTGCGCACCTACCTGCGGGACATGGAGGCGGTAATCGAACAGGGCCCCGATGCCCTGATCATGTCCGATCCGGGTCTCATCCTGCTGGTCCGCGAGCGCTGGCCGGAGGTCCCGATCCATCTCTCGGTACAGGCCAGCACCAGCAATTCCGCCGCGGTGCGGTTCTGGGCCGGGGCCGGGATCCGCCGGGTGATCCTCTCGCGGGAGCTCTCCCTGGAGGAGATCGCCAGGATCCGGGAGGCCTGCCCGGAGACCGAGCTCGAGGTCTTCGTCCACGGTGCCCTGTGCATCGCCTATTCCGGCCGCTGCCTGCTCTCGGGCTATTTCAACCACCGGGACCCCAATCAGGGGGCCTGCACCAACTCCTGCCGCTGGAGCTACCGGACGGCGCCGGCGGATGAGGACGAGACCGGCCAGTTGCAGCCGGTGTTGCTGGAAGAGGAGCGGCGCAGGGGCGAGCTGATGCCGATGTACGAGGACGAGCATGGCAGCTACATCCTCAACTCGAGGGACCTGCGGGCGGTGCAGCACGTGGGAGAGCTCACCCGCCTGGGGATCGATTCGCTCAAGATCGAGGGGCGCACCAAGTCCGCCTACTACACCGCCCGCACGACCCAGGTCTATCGCAGCGCGATCGATGCCGCGGTGGCCGGCAGGGCGTTCGAGCCGGGGCTGCTGTCCGCCCTCGACGGCCTCTCCAGCCGCGGCTACACGGAAGGCTTCTATCGCCGTCACCCGCCGCAGGCGTACCAGAACTACACCGAAGGAAGCTCCGGCAACGCGTCCCAGCGCCTGGTCGGCGAGGTGATCGACGCCTGCGACCACTGGCTCGAACTGGAGGTGAAGAACCGGCTGGCCGTCGGCATGGAGGCGGAGCTGATGACCCCCGCCGGCAATCATCGCTTCCGGGTCGAGGCCCTGGAGGACCCGCAGGGCCGGCGCATGGAGGTGGCCCCCGGCGCCGGCTACCGGGTTCGCATTCCCAGGCCGGAGGGGGCCGCGGCCGAGTTCGCGCTGCTCCTCGCCGCGACAGGGAGATGACGACCATCTCCCCCGGATGGGGTCATCGCGGACACGCCCCGGGCGGCTCACCCGGGTGAAGCGGCTCTCCTTCCTGCTGCTTCCCTGGCTCCTGCTCGGCAGCCGGGACGTGATGGCCATCGACACCGCTGCAGCCAGCAGCCTGCGCTGCGGCAACCTGCTGGTACTCGTGGGTGACAGCAAGTACCGGGTCCTCGACCGCTGTGGCGAACCCGATCACAGGGAACGGATCAGCGGGGACCTGGAGCGGCCGGTGGAGGAATGGGTCTATCACCGGGGCCCGCAGCGCTTCACCCGCATTCTCACCTTCGAAGGCAGCACCCTCATCCGGATCGAACTGCAGCGCTGAACGGCGATTGCAGAGGTCCTCGTGCCGCCCCGCCGGCGCGGCCGGGCGCAGCGGCCGGGAGCCGGATTTTCATCCTCCGCCCGGCAGGGCTATCATCACGATGGAACAGGAAAACGAGCCCCGGAATGGCCAAGCAGACCAGCCATGACAACGTCACCCCTCACCCCGCCATGCTCAGGGAGAGGAGGCAGAGGGAGGAGCCCGGGAGGGAGGCGGCCAGGGCCAAGGTCCTCACCATCGCCAGCGGCAAAGGGGGGGTCGGAAAGACCAACGTGGCGACCAATCTGGCCATCACCCTGGCCCGGGACGGCGCGCGGGTCTGCCTGCTGGACGCCGACACCGGTCTGGCCAACGTCAACGTCCTGCTCGGTTTCCAGCCGGACCATACCATCGAGGAACTGCTGACGGGCGATCTGGAGCTGGAGCAGCTCGTGGTCAGCCTGCCCCAGGGGATCGACGTGGTGCCGGCCGGTTCCGGGCTGCTGCCCAGTTCCGACCTCCATCCCCTCCAGCGCCACCGCCTGGTCGCGGCCCTGGCCACCCTGGAGCGCAGTTACGACTACCTCATCATCGATGCCGCCGCCGGCATCGGGGCCCTGGTGATCGACCTGTTGCGGGCCGCCGCCTTCCCGATCATCGTGGTCACCGCCGAGCCTACCTCGCTGACCGACGCCTACGCCCTGCTCAAGCGCCTGGGTCGCACCGGCGAACGGCGCCACTGGTTCCTGCTGGTCAACGACGT
>RFJX01000283.1 GCA_003694425.1 Gammaproteobacteria bacterium | reverse complement strand
GCACAGGCGGCCCTGCCATTTTTCGCCGGCCATGACCGTCTGCCAGAGCTCCCGGTAGGTTTCCGGGGGCGTGTCGCCGCTGCGCAGGATCCGGGGATTCTGTCCGAGCACTTCCTCGGCACGATAGCCCGTAGTGCGGGTGAACTGCGGATTGACATAGCGGATGTTACCCTGCTGGTCGGTGAGCATGATGGACACCGGGCTCTGCTCCACCATCTGCCGGAACCGCTGCAGGTGACTGTGGTGCTCCTCGAGCCTGAGGCCGAGCAGGGTGGTGACCCAGATCCCCAGCAGTGCGAGAAAGCGGTTGATCGCCTCGTACAGCGGGGAGGTGGGCGCTGTCATGAGCAGCCAGCCGGTGAGTGTCAGCAGGGTGGCCATGGCGGCACAACCCCAGACCATCCTCCGGTCCCCGGACCAGAGCGCCAGCAGCACGGCCAGTACATAGAGCAGGTCAGGATTGACCGAGGACGGAAGGGCCCGTTCCAGCAGCGCGGTGGTTATCAGCACCGCCGCACAACCTGTGAGCGCGAGCAGCGGGCGAAGGCGTGACAGTGAGGGCATCAGCTTCACGGATTGTCGGGTCCCGTGCAGTATAGCCCTTGATCCGGGGGATGCCAGTGCCGACAATCCTTGCCGATGGATTCGAACTACAACCAGACCCAGATCCTGATCGTCGACGACGACCCCCGGATCCGTCGCATGCTGGAACGCTATCTGAGTGGCGAGGGATTCAATGTCAGTTGTGCCGGCAGCGGCGAGGAGATGCGGCAGCTGCTCGCCACGAGGCCTCCCGCACTGGTGCTGCTGGATCTGGTCCTGCCCGGGGAGGATGGCCTCACCCTTGCCGCAGAGCTGCGCCAGCGGGAGGGGATCGGCGTCATCATCCTCAGCGGCAAGGGCGAGACGGTTGACCGGATCGTCGGGCTGGAGGTGGGGGCCGACGACTATCTGGCCAAACCCTTCGACATGCGCGAGCTGCTGGCCCGGATCCACAGGTGCTGCGTCGGACCCGCCAGGCGGCCCGTTCCGACCACGAGGAGGGGAAACGCCTCCGTTTCCATGGCCTGGTGCTGGACCTGCCTGCCCGGGCACTCCTGCGGGAGGAGGGCGGAGAGATCCACCTGACCAGCCGGGAGTTCGAACTCCTCGCGCTGCTGGCCGGCCGTCCGCGGCAGGTATTCACCCGCGAGGTGCTGAGCGAGGAGTTGCTGGGCCGGGAGTGGAATCCCGCCGACCGCAGCATCGACGTGCTGGTGGCACGTCTGCGCCGCAAGCTGCGCCAGCATGACCCCACCCGCGACTTCATCGTCGGCGTGCGCAACGCGGGCTACAAGTTCACCGCAGCGGTAGAGCCGGGGTGAATGGAGGCGACAGGGACCGACCAGGTCCAGCAGGGTCGGACCCCGCCACCAGTTGCGAACAATTCTCATTAATGCTTTAATCGCGGCCATCCCGGCTGTCCCTGGAGGAGTTCAGGTGCCAATCCGCAGATCCATTCCCGTCCGGCTGTTGCCGGCCCTGCTGCTCGTGCTGTGCCTGCCCCTCGGCGCCCAGGCCGGAATCGATGCCACGGTCCAGCGGGTCATTCACATGCTCGACTACATCGGGGTCGATTACCCCGGTGCCGTCCGGGACCGGAAGGTGACCAGTCTGGAGGAATACCGCGAGCAGCAGGAGTTCGCCGCGGAGGTGCGGCGCCAGCTCGGGCAACTGCCGGAAAACGGTCGGCGCCCGGCCCTGCTGGAGAAGGCGGCAGCGCTGGAGCAGGCGATCAATACCCTGGCCGCACCCGACGAGGTGGCCCGCCTGACCCGTGAATTGCAGCGCGACCTGCTGCAGGGCTATCCCGTCACCCTGGCGCCCCGCTCTGCCCCCGATCCGGCAGCGGGTGCGCGGCTCTATGCCGAGCGATGCAGCGGCTGCCACGGTGCCACCGGGCGGGGCGACGGGCCGCTTGCCGCCGGTCTGCCGATCCGCCCGAGCGACTTCCACGACCTGCAACGGCAGCGCCAGCGCAGCCTGCTGGGCTACTTCAACACCATCACCCTGGGGGTCGAGGGGACACCCATGCAGGGCTTCCCCGATCTGACGCAGGCGCAACGCTGGGCGCTGGCCTTCCATGTCGGGCGCTGGACGGCGCAGCCGGAGCTGGTCGAGGAGGGGGGCAGGCTGTGGCGTGAGGAGCGGTGGCGTGCCCGCTTCCCCGACCTCGCGGCCCTGGTGCAGGCCCGCCCGGCGGAGGTCGAGCGGGAATACGGCAGGGAGGGGCTGGCGGTGCTGGCCTGGCTGCGCAGCCATCCGCAGGCCCTGGCCGGGGAGAGCCCCATGGCCGTCACCCGGCAGCGGCTTGCCGAGAGCCTGCGGCTCGCGCGCGCGGGGGACTCCGAAGGGGCCTACCGGGCGGCCCTGTCCGCCTATCTGGACGGCTTCGAACTGATGGAGACGGGGTTGCGCAGCCGCACCCCGGACCTGGTGGCCCGGATCGAGGCCGCCATGCTCGGTTACCGGGAGGGTCTGCGCCGGCAGCTTCCCCTGCCCGAGGTCGAGGGGCGGTACGGCTCGGTGCTGGCACTGCTCGACGAGGTCGAGGCGCTGACGGAACAGGCGCGCGCCGGGTCCATGCTCACCTTCACCGGCGCCCTGGTGATCCTCCTCCGTGAGGGGATGGAGGCCCTGCTGCTGATCGTCCTGATCGCCGTCACCGTGCTCCGCGCCGGCCGGCCCGAGGCGCTCCGGTACATCCACTTCGGCTGGATCGGTGCCCTCCTGGCGGGGATCCTTACCTGGGGCGTATCCAACTACTTCCTGCAGATCAGCGGGGCGGGGCGTGAACTCACCGAGGGCCTCACCGCCCTGCTGGCGACCGCGGTACTGCTCTATGTCGGCCTGTGGCTGCACGACAAGGCCCATGCCAGCCGCTGGCAGCACTTCATGCGGGAGCAGATCGACGGCAGCCTGGACGGAGGCAGGCTCTGGCTGCTGGCCGGGGTGGTGTTCCTGGCCGCCTACCGCGAGGTGTTCGAGACCATCCTCTTCTATCAGGTCCTGTGGCTGCAGTCGGCGGGTCAGGAGCGCGATGCCATGCTGCTGGGGATCGCCACCGCCGTCGCCGCCCTGCTGGTGCTCGGCTGGCTGATCTGGCAGTTCAGCGCCCGCTTGCCCCTGCGGCTCTTCTTCAACATCAACGCCCTGCTGCTGTTCGTCCTGGCGGTGGTCTTCGCCGGCAAGGGGATCGCCGCGCTGCAGGAGGCGGGACTGCTCCCGGTGACCCTGCTGGGACTGCCGCGCATCGACTGGCTGGGGATCTATCCCACCCTCCAGGGGCTGGTGCTGCAGTTCCTGATCCTCCTGTTCGGGGCCTGGTGGTTTCTCCTGCGCAAGGGCAAGACGCCACAGACGGCCGGATGAAGGCTCCTGACAAGGATGCTCAGACCAGATAGAGCCCCAGTGCCCCGCAGGCGATCATGGCGAGGAAGGTCGAGAGCACCAGCCGCCCCATCACTCCGCCACAGAGGGCCGCGACCAGGAGGGCCTTCACCAGGGTGTTGACCGTGGCCGCGATGACGATGCCGGTCACGGCGGCTCCGGAGGAGAGGGCGCCGGTGCTGCTCATGCGGGCCAGTGACAGGGTGATGGCATCCACGTCGCTGATCCCGGAGACCGCCGCCAGGAGGTAAATACCGGTCTCTCCCAGCCACGCCTTCAGGGCCTGGGCCAGCAGCAGGACAACGGCCAGCAGCACGCCGAACTGGATGGCGGTACCCAGCTCACAGGGGTTGCGCAGGCGAAATCCCCCCGCATCGACCCCGTTCTCCGTCCCCCGCCACAGCCACCAGGCCATGAGATAGCCGCTCAAGGTCATCAGCCCCACCGGCAGCAGCAGGGGGGGCAGCAGCGAAGGTCCCACCAGCGCCACCTCCACCAGGATGGGGAAACATGGTCGTGGATGCGGCCAGGACCCCGGCCGCGAGGAGGCCCTGGAGGGCCTGCTGCTCCCGACCCAGGCGGGCATAGTTGAGGGTCACGGCGGTGGAGGAGGCCAGGCCCCCGCCCAGGGCGGTGAGCATCAGCCCGCGTCTGGGACCGGCGATGCGGGTGGCGAAGTAGCCGGCGAAGGAGATGGCGGAGATGAGGACCACCATCAGCCAGATCCGGTAGGGGTTGAGCGCCTCCCAGGGACCGAATCCCCGGTCGGGCAGAACCGGCAGCAGGACCACCGAGATCAGGGCCAGCTGCATCAGGGCGTGGATCTCCACGGGCTCGAGACGCTGCAGCCAGCGGTGCAGCTGGGGCTTCATCCCCAGCAGGATGGTCACCACCACCGCGACACTGGAGGCGGTCAGCAGGTGGCCCTGGCTGACCGACAGGCCCAGGACGTAGGTCACCAGGAGGGCGATCTCGGTGGTCAGGCCGTAATCTTCCGTCTGCCGGGCCTCCACCAGATGACCGGCGATGACCAGCGCGGTCAGGCCCAGGAACACCAGGGCGGGAAACCACGCGGCGCCGGCGGTACCGGCCTCGCCGGCGAGCGCCCCCAGCAGGCCCACCAGCGCGAAGGTGCGCAGCCCGGCGAGGCGGGCCCCCTCGCGTGCGGCCCGCTGGGACCAGCCCCGCTCCAGGCCGATGAGCAGGCCCAGGGCCGTGGCCAGGGCCAGCCGCCCCAGCATGGTCAGCATCTCCAGATTCGGTTCGGCCATCGCCTGCGGGTTCCCCGGTGGTGGGTCCTGTCCGGATCATAGTCCAGACAGGAGGCGGGCGTGTCGATCCGTCCTGGCGCGATCCTCACGCCCTTTCAGCCCTGTTTGCCCTGGAGCGTGTCGCCTTGACAGGCAGGCTGGTGGCATAGGATCATCCCGGCCTCAGAGTGCTGGCGCCACCCCGGAGGTGAGGGGCAAGGTGCCACCCGGGACATATACATAACAATTACTCCCCTCTGCCTCAGGGGTCCCGCGCTTTCTTTCACTTTTGTCAATCCTGAACCCGTGGTGAGCTGAAATGGCGACACACAACGAACCCCGCGTCATCGAGGGGGTCCCCAGCCCGTTCTGCGGGATAGCCGCGGATGACCTGGTGGTCCGGGTGGACGGCGACCGCGTCGAGGTGATCGAGAACGGCTGTCCGGTGACCCGGCCGGCCTTCGAACAGCCCCTGGGCGACCGCAGGCCCCGCGTCGCCGGCAAGGAGGTCACCCTCGACGAGGCCGCGGCCGAGGCCGCCCGCCTCCTCGCCGGCGCCCGCCTGCCGCTGTACGGTGGACTGGCAACCGACGTCAACGGCATGCGGGCGGCGCTGTCGCTGGCCGACCGCACCGGTGGCGTGGTGGACAGCCTCGATTCGGAGGCCGCGCTGCGCAACATCCAGACCGTGCAGAACAGCGGCTGGATGACCACCACCCTCTCCGAGGTCAAGAACCGGGCCGATCTGCTGGTGGTCGTCGGTTGCGACCTCGAGCAGTATTTCCCGCGTTTCTTCAGCCGCCACCTGTGGACGGACGACGCCATGTTCATCGACGACCCCGAGCAGCGGGAGGTGGTGTTCCTCGGGCGGGCGCCGACGGGTGAGGCCGCGGTCACCCCCGGTGGGCGGCCTCCCCTGTTGCTGCAATGCAAGGACGAGGACCTGCCCGAGGTCGTCTCCGTGCTGAGGGCCCTGGTCAACGGCCGCAGGGTGCAGGCCCGCCGGGTGGGCGGGATCCCCCTCGAGGACCTCACGGACCTGGCCGGGCGTCTGAAGCAGGCGCGTTACGGGGTGGTCACCTGGGTCGCCGGGGCGCTGCAGTTCCCCGGGGCGGAGCTCACCGTAGAGATGCTCTGCGAGACCATCAAGGAACTCAATGCCACCACCCGGTGCGCGGGGCTCCCACTGGGCGGCCGCAACGGCGGCCAGACCGCCACCCAGGTCTGCACCTGGCAGACCGGCTACCCGACCCGGGTGAGCTTCGCCTCGGGCACACCGCAGTATGACCCCCATCTCTACTGCACCGGGCGCCTGCTGGCCAGTGGTGAGGCCGACTGCCTGGTCTGGGTCTCGGCCTACGACACGGCCGCCGTGCCGCCGCCGTGCGAGGTCCCGACGATCGTGCTCGGGCGCAGCGGGATGACCTTCGACCGGGAGCCCGATGTCTACATCCCGGTGGGTGTGCCCGGCATCGACCACGCAGGCCATACCTACCGCACGGACAACGTGGTCGCCATCCGCCTGCGCAAGCTCCGGGATTCCGGACTGCCCTCCACCGCCGAGGCACTGAGCGCAATCGAACACGCCCTGCAGGAGTCGTCATGCTGATCAAACTGGCCAACGGAACCCTCTACGACCCCGCCAACGGTATCGACGGCGAGGTGCGCGACCTCTATATCCGCGATGGCCGCATCGCCGAGCCGGCAGGGGACGAGAAGGTCGATCAGGAATATGACCTGACCGGCAAGGTGGTGATGGCCGGCGCCATCGACCTGCACACCCATATCGGCGGGGGCAAGGTCACCATCGCCCGCACCCTGCTGCCGGAGGACCATCGCGGCGACCCCATGCCGCGCAGCGAGCTGCGCCGCTCCAGTTGCGGGCACGTCGCGCCGGGGACCTACTACACCGGCTACCGCTACGCCGAGATGGGCTATACCGCCGGCTTCGAGCCGGCCGTCCTGCCGGCCAACGCCCGCGCCGCCCACATGGAGATGGCCGACATCCCGATGATCGACAAGGGCGGTTACGCGATGCTCGGCAGCGACGACTTCCTGCTGCGGATGATGGCGGCGGGTGACGATCAGGAGGCGATCAACGACTACGTCGCCTGGACCCTGCAGGCCACCCAGTGCATCGGCATCAAGGTGGTCAATCCCGGCGGGATCAGCGCCTTCAAGTTCAACCAGCGTTCCCTGGACCTGGACGAGGAGGGCCCGCACTACGGCCAGACCCCGCGCGAGATCCTCAGGCGGCTGGCGCGGGCGGTGCACGAACTCGGAGTGACCCACCCGCTGCACGTCCACGGCTGCAACCTCGGGGTACCGGGGAACGTGGACACCACCCTGCGGACCATCGCCGGCATGGAGGGCCTGCCGGTGCACCTGACCCATATCCAGTTCCACAGCTACGGGACCGAGGGTGACTACGGGTTCTCCTCCGGGGCGGCGCAGATCGCCGAGGCGGTCAACGCCAACCCGAACGTCTCGGTCGACGTGGGGCAGATCCTGTTCGGACAGACGGTCACCGCCTCCGGCGACACCATGCAGCAGTTCGCCAACCACAGCCATGCCAACCCCTCCAAATGGGTCTGCATGGACATCGAATGCGATGCCGGCTGCGGCGTGGTGCCGTTCCGCTACAAGGACCAGAGCTTCGTCAACGCCCTGCAGTGGGCCATCGGCCTGGAGATCTTCCTGCTGGTGGACGACCCCTGGCGGGTGTTCCTCACCACCGACCACCCCAACGGCGCGCCCTTCATGACCTACCCGCACCTGATCCGGTTGCTGATGGACCGCAGCTTCCGCAACGACCTGCTCGCCACCATCCATCCCCAGGCGCAGGCCATGACCACGCTGGCCAGCATCGATCGGGAATATTCGCTCTACGAGATCGCCATCATGACCCGGGCCGGCCCGGCGCGGACCCTCGGTCTTGCCGATTACGGCCACCTGGGGCCGGGTGCCCGTGCCGACATCACCGTCTATACCGACCAGCCGGACCGCGAGGCGATGTTCGAGCGGCCCGACTACGTGTTCAAGTCGGGGGAGCTGGTGGTCCGCAACGGCGAGGTGGTCAAGGTGGTGTGGGGCACCACCCACGTCACCCGGCCGGAATACGACCGGGCCATCGAGAAACGGCTGGCCCGCTACTTCGATCAGTACCTGACCATGCGCCTGGACAACTTCACCATGAGCGACGAGGAGATCACCGAGGACGGTCGCGGCAGCATCACCGTCCATCCCACGCAGGGAGGCAGCCGCCAATGAAGATCAACGGCGTCAGGATCGATCCGACATTCGCCGAGGCCTTCCCGATGAAGGCCACGCGCATGATCATCACCGCGACCAACCTGAAGTGGGCGACCATCGCCGCGCAGACCCTGACCGGCTTCGCGACCTCGGTCATCGCCTGCGGCTGCGAGGCCGGGATCGAGCGGGAGCTGTCGGCGGAGGAGACCCCCGACGGGCGCCCCGGCGTCTCCGTGCTGATGTTCGCCATGGACGACAAGGGACTGGCCAAACAGGTGGAGACCCGTGCCGGCCAGTGTGCACTGACCTCCTGCACCGCGGCGCTCTTTGCCGGAGTCTACAGCGACACCAGCATACCGCTCGGGAAGAATCTGCGGTTCTTCGGCGACGGTTACCAGATTTCCAAGGTGATCGGCGGGCGACGCTACTGGCGCATCCCGGTGATGAACGGAGAGTTCGTGGTGGAGGAGAAGACCGGGGTGGTCAAGGGCATCGGCGGCGGCAATTTCCTGATCCTGGCCCGCACCCGCCTGCAGGCCCTGGCCGCCTGCGAGGTCGCGGTCGAGGCGATGCGCAGGGTGCCCAATATCGTCATGCCGTTCCCCGGCGGTGTGGTCGGGTCGGGCTCCAAGGTCGGGTCCAAGTATCCTTTCCTCCATGTCTCGACCAACGAGGCCTTCTGCCCGACGCTCAAGGGGCTGGTGGACAGCCAGCTCGACCCGGAGATCGAGTCGGTGATGGAGATCGTCATCGACGGGCTGTCCGAGGAGGACATCCGCACCGCCATGCGGGTCGGCATCCGTGCGGCCTGCACCCTGGGTCCGGAGAACGGCATCTGCCGGATCAGCGCCGGCAACTACGGCGGCAAGCTCGGACCGTATCATTTCCCGCTGCAGGAGATCCTGGCATGAGCGCCCTGACCTTCCATCTCAAGCACGTCCCGGAGCAGCGGCTGGACATGTCACCCCTGGTCTGCCAGAACCTCAGGGGCAGGACGGCCGACGAAATCCGCTCCATGACCCTCGACTGCGGTGGCAGCAGGGTCCCGGTCGGCGAGCTGTTCGATCTTTCCGGATCGGACTGCGAGGATATCGTCATCGAGAAGGCCTGTGACCGGATGGATTGTGTCGGACGGGGGCTGGATGGTGGCCGGATCACCGTGCACGGGGACGTCGGCGCCTATGCCGGGATGCAGATGCGTCGTGGCGAGATCGTGGTCAGGGGCTCCGCCGGGGTCCTGGCCGGCTGCGAGATGGGTGGTGGTACGCTGCGGATCCGGGGAGACTGCGGCGACTACCTGGGTGGCGCCCGGAGTGGCAACCGCCGGGGGATGCGGGGCGGAACCATCCTGGTGCGGGGCAGTGTCGGTGTCCGCGCCGGCGACCAGATGCGGCGCGGCAAGATCCTCATCGAGGGCGATGCCGGGGACTATCTGGGTTCGCGCATGATCGCCGGCACCATCGCCGTGATGGGGCGCACCGGCAGGCATGTCGGCTATGCCATGGCACGTGGCACCATCCTGCTCTGGCGCAAGACCACCATCGGCGCCAATTTCGCCAATTGCGGCAGTCATACCGCCACCTTCCTGGCCCTGCTGTTCGCCTCCCTGCGCGGCTATGAGAGTCGCCTGGCGGACCCCGACCACGAGTTCCACCGGGTCCAGCGCTATGCCGGAGACCTCGCCCGGGGCGGCCTGGGGGAGATCCTCATCCGGCTGCAGTAGGCGTACCGTTGCCACCCCGTGCCGCCCGCCCCGGTGCGCGGGTGGCGACGGCACCCAGGTCCCCGTTCTTGTCGCCTTGACAAACCGGCCGGCCACTGTCTACGTTTAATCCAGTAGTGCTTCTTTCCCCGCAGGCGCCACTGGAACGCCGGCTCACAGAGGCTGACCCATGACCGACACATTGCTGCTGATCCCCGTGCGCTCCAACAAGCAGGGGACGTCGCTTAATGTCGGCAAGCTCGAGCCCGAATACCAGCAGGTCACATCCACCGTGGAGCTCGACCCCCAGGACATGGAACGGCTCGGCCTGGAGGCGGGCAACCAGATCCGGCTGCGGGCCCGGAGCGGGGCCGAGGTGGTCGTTACCTGCCAGCCGCGCAAGGCCAAGGACCCCTCGCCCGGCCTGATGTTCATCCCCTACGGACCCGCCTCGAGCCAGCTGATGGAGGCGGATACCGCCGCCACCGGCATGGCGCTTTCCAAGCACCTGGAGGTGCAGGTCGAGGGCCCCCTGTAACGCGAGGTCGGACAGATGAGTGAGAACACAACCATCGTCGAGAATGCCACCTGCACCTTCTGCGGGTGCGTCTGTGACGACATGGAGCTCACCGTCGACCTGGACGAAAAGCGCATCACCAAGGCCAGGAACGCCTGCGTGCTGGGACGTGCCTGGTTCCTCGAACACCGGCACCAGGAGCGTCCGGCCGCGCTGATCGACGGGCGCGAGGTCTCCGTCGAAGAGGCGATCGAGGAGGCGGCCCAGACGCTGGTCAAGGCGCGTTTCCCGATCATCTATGGCCTCAGCGACACCACCTGTGAGGCACAGAGGCAGGCCGTGGCACTGGCCGACTTCCTGGACGGGAACATCGACACCACCACCTCGGTCTGTCACGGTCCCTCCGGCATCGCCTTCCAGGGGGTGGGGGAATCCACCGCCACTCTGGGTGAAGTCAAGAACCGGGCCGACCTGCTGATCTACTGGGGCGGCAACCCCGCCGAGGCCCATCCCCGCCACTTCACCCGCTATGCGGTCACCCCGAAGGGGATGTTCGTTCCCAACGGCAAGAAGGACCGCACGGTGGTCCTGGTCGATGTACGCGCCACCCCCAGTACCCCGGTGGCCGATATCTTCATCAAGGTCCGGCCGGGGCGGGATTTCGAGGTCCTGTGGGCGTTGCGCGCCCTGGTCAGGGGCAAACCCGTCGACCCCGGCATCGAGGAGGTGACCGGGGTGCCGCTCGCCACGCTCGAGGACCTGGTCGAGCGCATGAAGAACTGCAACTTCGGTGTCCTGTTCTTCGGCATGGGCCTGACCATGACCCGTGGACGCCACTTCAACAGCGGTGCCCTGTTGTCGCTCGCCACCGACCTGAACGAATTCACCCACTTCGTCGCCAAGCCGGTGCGAGGCCATGGCAATGTCACCGGCGCCGACAACGTCGTCTCCTGGCAGACCGGCTATCCCTTCGGGGTCAATTTCAACCGCGGCTACCCGAGGTTCAATCCCGGGGAATTCACCACCGTCGATGTGCTGGCCAGGGGCGAGGCCGACGCCGCCTGTATCATCTCCAGCGACCCGGCCTCCAATTTCCCCCGTGCCGCCATCGAGCATCTCAAACGGATCCCGGTGATCACCTTCGATCCCAAGCCGACCGTCACCAGCGAACTGGCCCACGTCGCCTTCACGACCGCGACCTACGGCATCAATGTGACGGGTACCGCGTATCGGATGGACGATGTGCCGATCATGCTCCGGCCCGCGTTCGAATCGCCCTACCCCTCGGATGAGGAGCTGCTCAGGGCCATCACCGACAGGGTACGGGAGCTCAGAAACGGCTGACGGATGACGAAAGGGGCCGATTGCGGCCCTTTTCTTTCCGGCTCCTGCCGACCACGGTCGCGGAGCCGTGCAGGAGCAGATGACCTGGGGTCATCGCGGACAGTCCGGCGTGTCAGGCGGCACGCATGGAGGCTGTCGAAAGAGACGCGGGCGGCAGATGTGGCGACGCGGTCAGGGCGCAGGCCGGCTCCTTCCGGCCCGGCGTCACGGCATACACCTGACGGGGGAGGACCGGTGGGAAGGTGACTGCCCCCAGCCGGTGAAGCAGACAACCAGGGTACCGCTATGTCCACGATGCTGCGCATTACCAACGGGCGGGTCTATGACCCGGCCAACGATATCGATGGCGAGATCAGGGACGTCTGTGTCCGCGACGGGCGGATCGTGGAGCAGCTCCCGGAGGATGCCCCCACCCTCGACGCCAGCGGGATGGTGGTGATGCCCGGCGGGGTCGACATGCACTGCCACATCGCCGGCTCCAAGGTCAACCTGGCGCGCAAGCTCCAGCCGGAAGACCACCGTCTGGACGTCCATCCGCGGACCCGGCTGACCCGATCGGGCACCGGCGGCGTGGTGCCCTCGACCTTCACCACCGGCTATCGCTATGCCACCCTCGGCTATACCACGGCGATGGAGGCGGCGGCACCGCCCCTGAGCGCCCGCCACGTGCTGGAGGAGCTGCACGACACCCCCATCGTGGATGCCGGCTTCTACATCCTGATGGGCAACAACGAATTCCTCTACCGGTTGCTGGAGAAGGGCCGCATGGAGGAGTTCCGCCATGCCGTCGCCTGGTGGCTCAGCTCGACCAAGGCCTACGGCATCAAGCTGGTCAACCCGGGCAGCGACGAGGCGTGGAAGGGCAAGCGCAACGCCAACATCGTCGATCTCGACCAGCCGGTGAACGCCTTCGACGTCACCCCCCGCAAGGTCATCAAGGCGCTGATCGACGTTGCCAACGACCTGGGCCTGCCGCATCCCGCCCATATCCACTGCAACAACCTCGGGCACAGCGGCAACTACGCCACGACCCTGGAGACGATGAAGATCGCCGAGGGGCGGCGGGCGCACATCACCCACATCCAGTTCCACAGCTACGGTGGCGAGCCGGGCCGGAATCCCACCTCGAAGGCGGCGGAGATCTCGGAATACATCAACACCCATCCCAACATCAGCGCCGACGTCGGTCAGGTGATGTTCGGCAAGTCCACCAGCATGACCGCCGATGCGCCGCTGGCCTGGATGCTGCGCAACGTCACCCGGGGCAAGTGGGTCAACGCCGACGTGGAGTGCGAGAGCGGCTGCGGGATCGTGCCCTTCACCTATCAGGAGCACGTCTACACCCACGCCATCCAGTGGGCGATCGGCCTGGAGCTGTTCCTGATGGCCGAGGACCCCTGGCGCATGGTGCTCTCCACCGACCATCCGAACGGCGGCTCCTTCCTGAGCTATCCGCGGCTGATCCGTCTGCTGATGGACCGGGAATTCCGCCGCGAGCAGGCCGCGAGGGTCAACCAGAAGGCCCTGGCCAATACCAGCCTGCTGGATCTGGACCGCGAGTACACCCTGCGCGAAATCGCCATCGTCACCCGCGCCGGCCCGGCCCGGCTGCTGGGGCTGAAGCACAAGGGTCATCTGGGGGTGGGCGCCGACGCGGACATCACCATCTACGACGAGCAGGAGGACAAGGAAGCGATGTTCAACGCCGCCCGTTACGTGATCAAGGGCGGCGAGCTGTTCATCGACAACCACGAATTCTGCGCCGACACCGAGGGCCGCATCCTCCACGTCGCCCCGGAATTCGACGATTCGATTACCGAAGAGCTGCGGCCCTTCTTCGAGGACTACTATTCCATCCGCTTCGAGAACTATGCGGTCGACGACCGTTATGCTCCCCATGCGGAGGTGATCCCGACGGGGGCCTGACCACTTGCGACAATAACAACCGGGCAGAACCATGCAGATCCAGTCAACCCAGGTGGCCGACACCTTCGCCGAGGCCTTCAAGATGTACGCGGCCCGGCTGATCATCACCGCCGAGAACGAAAAGTGGGCCCTGGCGGCGGCGCGCTCGGTGACCGGGTTCGCCACCTCGGTCATCGGCTGCAAGTGCGAGGCCGGCATCGAACGGCTACTCGGTGAGCAGGAGACCCCGGATCGGCGCCCCGGGGCCAGCGTGCTGCTGTTCGCCGGCAGCGTCAAGGGCGTCGGGGACCGCCTCATGGAGCGGGTGGGGCAGTGCATCATGACCTGTCCGACCACCGCCTGCTACGACGGGCTCAGCGAGGGCGAGGCGGTCACGGTCGGCGGCAAGCTGCGCTTTTTCGGTGACGGCTACCAGTCCAGCAAGCTGCTCGACGACACCCGCTACTGGCGCATCCCGGTCATGGAGGGCGAGTTCCTGGTGGCCGACACATTCCGCGTCCAGCCGGCAGTGGGCGGAGGCAACATCCTGCTCCTCGGCGAGGACCTGAGCCAGACCCTGAGCGCCGCCGAGGCCGCGGTCGATGCCATGAACGCGGTGGACGGCGTGGTGCTGCCGTTCCCGGACGGGGTGGTCAGGAGCGGCAGCAAGCCGGGCTCCCGCTACAAGGGGCTGCCGGCCTCGACCAATGACGCCTACTGCCCCACCCTGCGCGGCCGGGTCGAACACACCGCGCTGGCGGAGAACATCGGCTGTGTCCTGGAGATCGTCATCGACGGCCTGGACGAGGCCGCGGTGGGGGAGGCGATGCGGGTCGGCATGCTGGCCGCTGCCGGGACCGGGATCCCGGAGATCTCAGCCGGCAACTACGGCGGCGAGCTGGGGCAGTTCCAGATTGGGTTGCATGCCCTGCTGCAGGGGGATCAGCTCCCGTAGCCACCGGGATGAAGCTCGAAGAGGATTGGAACGCGATGAAACTCTCCTTGCATACCCAACCGGAAGTGCCGCTCGAGGCCGAGGTGATAAGTCCGGCCCATCTGGCCGGCCTGTCCGAGGCGGAGATCGGCAAGTTGACCCTGTACCACGGCAACCGGAAGGTGGAGCTGGGGGAATTCTTCTCGGTGAGCGGCAGCGGGCCGGAGCAGCTCGAGGTTGAGGGCGAGCTGTCCGCGGTGAAGCTGCTGGGCAGCGACATGACGGCTGGCAGCATGGTGATCCAGGGG
>RFJX01000282.1 GCA_003694425.1 Gammaproteobacteria bacterium | reverse complement strand
CCGCGGTACCCCCGGGTTCTCCGGCGCCGATCTGGCCAACCTGGTCAACGAGGCCGCCCTGTTCGCCGCCCGCGCCAACAAGCGGCTGGTGGACATGGAGGACTTCGAGAAGGCCAAGGACAAGATCATGATGGGCGCCGAGCGCAAGTCCATGGTGATGAGCGAGGAGGAGAAGCGGCTGACCGCCTACCACGAGGCCGGACACGCCATCGTCGGCCGCAGCGTGCCCTCGCACGATCCGGTCTACAAGGTGACCATCATCCCCCGCGGGCGGGCCCTCGGCGTGACCATGTTCCTGCCCGAGGAGGACCGCTACAGCAACAGCAAGGAGCGGCTGGAGAGCCAGATCTGCAGCCTCTTCGGCGGCCGCGTCGCGGAGGAACTGATCTTCGGCCCAGAGCATGTCACCACCGGTGCCTCCAACGACCTGCAGCGGGTGACCGAGATCGCCCGCAACATGGTCACCAAGTGGGGGCTGTCGGAAAGGCTCGGTCCCCTCACCTATACCGAGGACGAGGGTGAGGTATTCCTCGGCCGCTCGGTCACCCAGCACAAGAGCATGTCCGATGAGACCGCGCACCTCATCGAGGAGGAGGTGCGGGCCATCGTCGATCGCAACTATCAGCGGGCCAGGAAGATCCTGGAGGAGAACCTCGACAAGCTGCATCTGATGGCAGAGGCCCTGATGAAGTACGAGACCCTGGATTCGGGCCAGCTGGACGACATCATGGCCGGACGTCCGCCCCGGGAGCCGGAGGGCTGGGAGGACGAAGGTGGTGATGACGCCGGCGGCACCCGGGCCGAGTCTCCACAGACCGGGGGTGAGCGCGAAGGTCCCATCGGCGGACCGGCAAGCGAGCACTGAAAGGGGGAATCTTCGCGGCCTCCGGGTGAGAGACCCGGAGGCCGTTTTCCGTTGACCGGGAGGGAAATCAGACATGACTGCCGAGCGCAGATACTTCGGAACCGATGGTGTGCGGGGCCGGGTCGGGGAGCCCCCCATCACGCCCGATTTCATCATGAAACTCGGCTGGGCCGCAGGCCGGGTGCTGGGCAGGAGCGGCCGCGGCAAGGTCCTCATCGGCAAGGACACGCGGATCTCGGGGTACATGTTCGAATCCGCCCTGGAGGCGGGTCTCTCGGCGGCCGGGGTGGACATCCACCTGCTCGGGCCCATGCCCACCCCGGGAGTGGCCTATCTGACCCGAACCTTCCGCGCCCAGGCCGGCATCGTCATCAGCGCATCACACAATCCGTTCGAGGACAACGGCATCAAGTTCTTCAGTGGCGAGGGGACCAAGCTCCCGGACGAGGTCGAACTCGAGATCGAGGACGAACTGGACCAGGCGATGACCACGGTCGCATCCAGCGAGCTGGGCAAGGCGCACAGGGTCGAGGATGCCGCCGGCCGTTACATCGAATTCTGCAAGAGTACCTTCGGCAACGGCCACTCCCTGCGGGGCCTGAAGCTGGTGGTCGACTGTGCCAATGGCGCCACCTATCACATCGCCCCCGCCGTCTTCACCGAGCTGGGTGCCGAGGTGCATGCCATCGGGACCCGGCCGGACGGGCTCAACATCAATGAAGAGTGCGGCGCCACCGCCCCGCGGCGGCTGGCGGAGGAGGTGACCCGCAGCGGTGCCGACCTCGGCATCGCCTTCGATGGCGATGGCGACCGCGTCATCATGGTCGATCACGCCGGCGAGATCGTCGATGGCGACGAGCTGCTGTTCATCATCGCCCGGGAGCGCCAGCGCCGGCGGGCAGGGGATCAGGCCGTCGTCGGCACCCAGATGAGCAATCTCGGCCTGGAGCACGCCGTCCGTACCCTGGGCCTCGAGTTCTATCGGGCCAGGGTTGGTGATCGCTACATCCTGGAGATGCTGCGGGAGGGGGGATGGCAGCTCGGTGGCGAGGGTTCGGGCCACATCATCTGCCTCGATCTCAACAGCACCGGTGACGGCATCGTCTCCGCCCTCCAGGTCCTCGGGGCCATCGTCGACAGCGGACAACCGCTGCACGAACTCAAGCAGGGGATGCGCAAGTATCCGCAGCGCCTGATCAACGTGGAGCTCAGCGAACGGGTCGATCTGGAGACCCTGCCGCCGGTACAGGCGGCCCTGGCGGGAGTGGAGGCAGAGCTGGGTGATCGCGGACGGGTGTTGCTGCGCCCCTCCGGCACCGAGCCGGTGGTGCGGGTGATGGTCGAGGGTCAGGACGCGGCCCAGGTGGAGACCCTGGCCCGCCAGCTTGCCGATGCCGTCACCGCGGCCATAGCCTCCTAGATCTCACCACGGAGACACGGAGGTCACTGAGACTAATACTCTCCAGGCCGTCGGTCCTCGGCCATCGCGCGGAAACCCTTCAGGGTTGTAAACCGCAACGGCCCGCAGAAGGGAAAACTATGGAAACCTCCGTGTGCTCCGTGCCTCCGTGGTGAGCATCATCCATGAACAAGTTCGGGCAGGGCGTCCAGGCCGACGGCGACCTGGTCGGCCGTCTCGATGACGGGGCGCCGGATCAGGGTCGGGTTGGCCAGCATCAGCGCGATCGCCCGTTCCCGGTCGAGATCCTCCCGCTGCGCCTCGGGCAACATCCGCCAGCTCCGTCCCCGGCGGTTGAGCAGGGCCTCCCAGCCCAGTTCCTCCACCCAAGCGGTCAGCCGCTCCTGGTCGATCCCCTCCTTGCGGAAGTCGTGGAAACAGTAGGGGATAGCGTGCTGTTCCAGGTGCTTCCTGGCCTTCCTCACGGTATCGCAGTTGGTGATTCCGTAGAGATGTATCACGCCTTCCCACATGTCAGCACTTGCTCTCCGTGACCTCCGTGCCTCCGTGGTGAGAAATTACTCGGCCGCCCGCAGCAGCTCGTTGATCCCCACCTTGCCGCGGGTCTTCTCGTCCACCTGCTTGACGATGACGGCGCAGTAGAGGCTGTATTTCCCGTCCCTCGACGGCAGGTTGCCGGAGACCACCACCGATCCGGGCGGGATGTAGCCGTAGCTGATCTCGCCGGTCTCGCGGTTGTAGATCTTGGTGCTCTGGCCGATGTAGACCCCCATCGAGATGACCGATCCCTCGCCCACGACGACCCCCTCGACCACCTCCGAGCGGGCACCGATGAAGCAGTTGTCCTCGATGATGGTCGGGCCGGCCTGCAGCGGTTCCAGCACCCCGCCGATGCCGACTCCGCCGGAGAGGTGGACGTTCCGGCCGATCTGGGCGCAGGAGCCGACGGTGGCCCAGGTATCGACCATGGTGCCGGAATCGACGTAGGCGCCGATGTTGACGTAGCTGGGCATCAGCACCGTGTCGGGGGCGATATAGGCACCGCGGCGCACCATCGCCGGCGGCACGACGCGGGCACCGAGATCGGCGAACTGGGCCTCGTTGAAACCGGCGAACTTGGCCGGGACCTTGTCATAGTAGTTGGTGAAGCCGCCATCGATCAGGCGGTTCTCCTCGAGCCGGAAGGAGAGCAGGACCGCCTTCTTCAGCCACTGATTGACC
Organism: Gammaproteobacteria bacterium; assembly: GCA_003694425.1. Classification (GTDB taxonomy): domain Bacteria; phylum Pseudomonadota; class Gammaproteobacteria; order J113; family J113; genus J113. The sequence continues at coordinate 2,861 of RFJX01000282.1, read as the reverse complement.
ACCCATTCCCCGTCGCGCTTCTCGGCTACCCGGAGCTGGCCCCGATCCAGGGCGGCGATGGCCTCGGCCACCGCATCGCGGACCTCGGCGGGGGCCGAAGAAGGCGTGATCTCGTGGCGTCGCTCGAAGGCCTCGTCGATGATGCGTTGCAGTTGTTCCATTGGGGTCGTCCTGTCGTTGTCAACTTCTGTGGTGGAGGAAAGTATAAATCAGCCGCCCCCCTCCCGGCGTCAGCCCAGGCCCTCTACGAACCGCCGGATCCGCAATGCCGCCTCCACGCACTCCTCGAGCGGCGCAACCAGGGCCATGCGGACGTGCCCGGCCCCGGGGTTGCCCCCTTGCGCCTCGCGGCCCATGAAGCTGCCGGGGAGGACGGTGACGTTCTCGCTGGCATAGAGGCGGCGGGCGAACTCGGCATCATCGACCGGCGTGCGGGGCCAGAGATAGAAGCCGCCGCCGGGGCGCTCCACCTCCAGCACGCCTTCGAGGACCCCGAGGACGGCATCGAACTTTTCCCGGTAGAGCGCCCGGTTCTCCACCACGTGACGCTCGTCGATCCAGGCGGCAATGCTCGCATGCTGGGTGTAGAGCGGCATGGTGCAGCCGTGATAGGTCCGGTAGCGGCGGAAGGCCCCGATCAGTTCCGCATCCCCGGCGACGAAACCCGAGCGCAGGCCGGGGGCGTTGGAGCGCTTGGAGAGGCTGTGGAAGACCAGACAGCGGCGATAGGCGTCATTGCCCGCGGCGGCCGCGGCCTGCAGCAGACCGGCCGGAGGGTCACCCTCCTCGGGATAGATCTCCGAGTAGCATTCATCCGAGGCGATGACGAAGTCGTGTGCTTCCGCCAGCTCGAGCAGGCGGATGAACTGTTCCTGGGAAAGTACCCCGCCGGTTGGATTGTCTGGCGAGCAGACATAGATCAGGGCGCAGTGCCGCCATACCTTCGCCGGGACGGAATCGAAGTCCGGCTGCTGCCCGGTCGCCGGCAGGCAGGCCAGATAGTGGGGGCGTCCACCCGCCAGCAGGGTGGCCCCCTCGTAGATCTGGTAACAGGGGTTGGGGAGCACCACCAGCGGGTCCTGTGCCGGGTCGAGCAGGAACTGGGCCGCCGCGAACAGCGCCTCGCGGGTGCCGGAGACCGGCAGGACGTTGCGGTCCGGATCGAGGCTGTCCGCATCGAGGGAGTAGCGGCGGCACAGCCAGCCGCAGATCGCCTCGCGCAGGGCCGGCAGGCCGGCGGTCGTGGGATAACTCGACGCGGTGTGCAGGTGTTCCAGCAGGACCTCGGTGATCCGGCGCGGGGTGGGGTGCTTCGGCTCCCCGATCGACAGGGCGATGTGCGGCCTGTCGGCGGGGGGGGTGATCCCGGCCTTGAGCTGCTCGAGCCGTTCGAACGGATAGGGCTGAAGTCTGGCCAGGGCCGGATTCATGGATAATGGCGGTCCGATCAGGGGAAGGCGGATTATAGGCGATGGCACATTCGGCAACCAGCGGGGGGCGCATGCTCCCGGTTCTCGGCATCCTCGGCGCGGCGACCCTGTGGGGTCTTTTCTGGTGGCCCCTGCGTCGTTTCGAAGAGGCGGGCGTGCACGGCCTCTGGGCCACGCTGGCCATCTATCTGGTCGCGCTGACGGCGGCCAGCCCCTGGCTGTGGCAGCGGCGCAGGCTGCTCCTCTCCCATCCCCGCACCTCCCTCTCCCTGGCCCTCTTCTCGGGGTGGTGCAACCTGGCCTTCATCCTGGCGGTCCTGGAGGGTAGTGTGGTGCGGGTACTCCTGCTGTTCTATCTCTCCCCGGTCTGGGCCGTGTTGCTCGGCAGGGTGGTCCTGCGCGAGCGCATCGACCCCGCCTCCTGGCTGGTCCTGCTCGCCGCCATCACCGGAGGGGTGGTGATGCTCTACCGCCCCGAGATGGGCGCCCTGTGGCCCCTGCAGAGGGCCGACTGGCTGGCGCTCACCTCCGGCATGAGCTTCGCCGCCGCCAACACCCTCATCCGCGGAGCGGGGGGCATGGACCTGATGGCCAAGATGATCGCCACCCTGATCGGCTGCTGTCTCGTCGCTGCCGCCGGGCTTGTGCTGGTCGGGCCCCAGCCTCCGCAACTCGACCCCGCGTTGACACTGGGGCTCGTCGTCGTGGGGGTCGCGATCCTGATCATGACGCTGCTCACCCAGTATGGAGTGAGCCACCTGCCGCTGCACCGCTCCTCCATCCTCATGCTGTTCGAGATCGTGGTCGGGGCCGTCTCCTCCTGGCTTCTGGCCGGAGAGGGCATCGGGGCGCGGGAATGGGCCGGAGGGTGCCTCATCCTCCTCGCGGCGTTCTTCTTCGCCTGGCGTCAGCGGGAAGAGGGCGAGGCACCGCTTCAGCGGGGCTGGTAGCGTTCGAGGAGCGCCGGCCACTCCCTGATCCAGCAGCAGCGGTGGTCGAAGCCGGGCAGGATGGTCACCGTCGAGCCCCCTTTCGGGCCGAGCCGCCGGGCATAGGCGAACGCGATTGCCGGCGGCACCACCTCATCCTCCTCCCCGGCCAGATGGCGCTGCGGCAGCCGCGCGATCCGGGGCGCCTCCACGGCGGCATTGAGGGACCCGGTCAGTGGCGTGTCGTCGTGATATGCGGTCCATGCCGCGTGATCGAGATTGGCCGCCACGGTCAGCAGCCCGGCGACGTCGTTTCGCCGCGCCGCCAGCAGGGCCGCCACCTGGCCGCCACCCGAGTAGCCGATGAGCAGGAGCCTGGAACCCTCCATGCCCAGGACCACCTTGAGCCGGTCGATGGCCCGGTCCATGGCGGCGATCACCTCCTCCGAGTAGCGGTGGGTCGACCAGTAGCGCGGCGCGCAGGCCGGGTCCTGTTCCCGGG
>RFJX01000033.1 GCA_003694425.1 Gammaproteobacteria bacterium | reverse complement strand
TGGCCGCGACCCGGTTGGCCGCAGGCCCGGTGCGGGAGTCGGCCAGGCGACCGGCTCCAGCGTGTGACATGCGGCCATCTGCGCCCGGCCCCGCACCTCCCGCTTCGCGCACCGCGGGCCGGTCGCAACCGTGTCGCGAGGCCCGGTCACCGGACGAAACCAGCGGAGCCTCGGAACCCGGAAAAGCCTCCCAGCAGCAGTTACGGGCCTGGGATGATGCCTCATGGTTTGGAGCTCGAATTTAGCAGGCATGTCCGGTCAGCGCCCACTGGTCCTCGCCATCGCCGGCCACGACCCCTGCGGCGGGGCCGGGATCCAGGCCGACATCGAGACCATCCACTCCCTCGGGGGGCGTGCCCTGACCCTGGTCACGCTCCTCACGGCGCAGAATACCCGTGGCCTGCATCACTCGTGGCCGGTCCCGGCCGACCTCCTCGGCGCACAACTGGACCTCCTGCTGGAGGACCTGCGGCCCGCAGCGGTCAAGATCGGGCTCCTGGGAAGCGCCGAGCAGGCGAAGCTGCTGGCGGGGCGGCTGGCCCGACTGGAGCGGCCCGTGGTGCTCGATCCGGTACTGGCCAGCGGGGCGGGCCAGCCCCTGGCGGACGGGCCCCTGATAGAGGCCCTGCGCCGGCACCTGCTGCCCCTCTCCACCCTGATCACGCCAAACGGGCCCGAGGCCCTGCGCCTGTCGGGCGAGGAGACGCTCACGGCCGCCGCCGGCAGGCTGCAGACCCTCGGTGCCCGGTGGGTCCTCGTCAGCGGAGGTCACGGCCCTGAAGGGGAGGAGGTCGTGAGCCGCCTCCAGGGACCCGGGGGCGTGCAGGAGGCGTTCCGCCACCGCCGCCGTCCCGGCAACATCCACGGCACCGGCTGCACCCTCTCCGCCGCCATCGCCACCCTCCTGACCCGGGGTCTCGCGCCGCCGGAGGCGGTGCGTCAGGCCCACCGCTACACCGCGCGGGCGGTGGCGGAGGCGGTCACCCCGGGCGGCGGAGCCCCCATCCCGGAGCGGCTCGACATTGAATTCTGAGCGGCGGCGCCGGATCCACGGGCTCTATGCCATCGCCGACCGGGCGCTGCTCGGCGGGCGTCTGCTGCCGGCCGCCGCCGCCGCCCTGCAGGGTGGCGCCAGCCTGCTCCAGTTCCGGGACAAGGGCGAAGATCGGCAGGAGAGGGAAGAGCTGGCCAGGGCCCTGCTGGCCCTCTGCCGGCAGCACCGGGTCCCCCTGCTCATCAACGACGACCCCGGGCTGGCCGCGACCATCGGGGCGGACGGGGTCCATCTGGGCAGCGGCGACACCGGCCTGCCCCGGGCCCGGGCCATGCTCGGGGAGCGGGCACTGATCGGCGCCTCCTGCTACAACCGCCTGGAACTGGCCCTTAAGGCGCAGGAGGAGGGGGCCGACTATGTCGCCTTCGGCCGCTTCTACCCCTCCCGGACCAAACCGGAGGCCGTCCCCTGCCCGGTCACCCTGCTCGGCGAGGCCCGCAGGCACCTTTCCATCCCCATCGTTGCCATCGGCGGCATCACCACCGAAAATGGCCCCCGGCTCCTCGCCGCCGGTGCCGACGCCCTGGCGGTGATCCACGGCCTGTTCGGCCAGCCTGACATCGAGGCAACGACGCGAACTTTCCACAGAATCTTCTGCACCACGGAGGCACGGAGGTCACGGAGCAAAAGCGGAAGCAGATAAAAATGTAACGCCACTTGTGGCCGGTGACGTACCGAGCGAACTCCCAGGTCTTGCCGGCGGTGAACCGGAAGAGGACCCCGTGTTCTCCGTACCTCATACGTCGGAATCAGCGCCAATCACTGGCCATGCAAGCTCGATGTTCACCACGGAGACACGGGGGGTCACAGAGATTCGTAGAGGTTCAATGCAATCGCTCCATGTAGTGGAGCACAATGCCTTGAACCATGACAGGCAGGGCGGGCTGTCTGGTTTGTCGCGGTTTCTGAAACCACGACGGTCACAGTTCAATCCTGAACGGGCTGGCACAATGACGGGGCTTTGCACGCAGGCCAGAGGACCCTCTGTGCATCGGTAGAAATTCTCCGTGTGCTCCGTGCCTCCGTGGTGAATAATGATTATCGAGAGAACAGAGAGATGAATCGATCGGAACAGTTGTTCGAGGCGGCCCGGAAGGTGATCCCGGGCGGGGTCAATTCGCCGGTGCGGGCCTTCCGCGGGGTGGGCGGTACCCCGATCTTCATCGCCCGCGCCGAGGGGCCCTTCCTCTACAGCGAGGACGGGAAGGAATACATCGACTATGTCGGCTCCTGGGGCCCCATGGTCCTCGGCCACGCCCACCCCGAGGTGGTGGCGGCGGTGAAGGCGGCCGCGGAGAGGGGCCTCTCCTTCGGGGCCCCCACGGCGATCGAGACGGCGATGGCGGAGAAGGTCTGCGAACTGGTCCCCTCGATCGAGAAGGTGCGCATGGTCAGCTCCGGCACCGAGGCGGCGATGAGCGCCATCCGCCTGGCCCGCGGTTACACCGGCCGCGACCTGATCGTGAAGTTCGAGGGCTGCTATCACGGCCATGCCGACTCCCTGCTGGTGAAGGCCGGCTCCGGTGCCCTCACCCTGGGGGTGCCGACCTCGCCCGGGGTCCCGGCCGACCTGGCCCGTCACACCCTGACCCTGCGCTACAACGACCTCGGGCAGGTCCGCGAGGCCTTCGACGAGATGGGGGACCGGATCGCCTGCGTCATCGTCGAGCCGGTGGCCGGCAACATGAACTGTGTCCCGCCGCTGCCGGGCTTCCTCCAGGGCCTGCGCGAGGTCACCGCCGAACACGGCAGCCTGCTGATCCTGGACGAGGTGATGACCGGCTTCCGGGTCGCCGCCGGCGGCGCCCAGTCGATCTACGGCGTCACCCCGGACCTGACCGTGCTGGGCAAGGTCATCGGCGGCGGGATGCCGGTGGGCGCCTTCGGCGGCCGGGCCGAGGTGATGGACCATATCGCCCCGGACGGCCCGGTCTACCAGGCCGGCACCCTCTCCGGCAACCCGCTGGCGATGGCGGCAGGACTGGCGACCCTGGAACGGGTCGCCCGGCCGGGTTTCCATGAGCGCCTCGGGGCCCTGACCGGGCGGCTGGTCTCGGGGATCCGCGAGGCCGCGCGCGAGGCCAGGGTCCCCCTGACGACCAACCACCTGCCGGGGATGTTCGGCCTCTTCTTCACCGATGCCGGGCAGGTCACCAGCTTCGACGAGGTGATGGCCTGCGATCAGCAGCGCTTCGCCCGCTTCTTCCACGGGATGCTGAGCCGGGGGGTCTATCTCGCCCCCTCCGCCTTCGAGGCCGGCTTCGTCTGCGCCGCCCACGACGAGGCGCTGATCGACCAGACCATCGCCGCGGCGGCAGAGGTCCTCCGGGGGCTCTGACCGGCCTGCCGGGCGGGCGGTCACCCGGGTGAGGCCGTCTCCCGCAGGCGGATGCGGGCCGCCTCCACCAGCTCATCCACCTCGCCCGCCTCCCGCCCCAGCTTGCGGAGCGTCTCCGCGGCCAGTTCCAGTCCGGCGGAGAAGCTCTCCGGCAGGACCGTGGTGGCCCCGGCCTCCAGCAGGGCGGGAAGGTCCTTCTCGTCGCGGATGCTGACGACGATGGGAGGACAGACCCCTTCCAGCCCGCGCACCAGGCGGATCAGACGCAGTACCGCCTGTCCCGCCGGCAGGGTCGAGACCACCACTGCCGCCCGGTTCACCCCCGCGGCCTGCAGGGTCCCGCTGCGGGTGGCGTCCCCCAGCAGGACCTTGTACCCCCGCCTGCGCGCCTCCCGGACCACGTCCGGATCGTTGTCCAGGGCGATATAGGGCAGCGACTCGGCCTCCAGCAGCCCCGCCACCAGCCTGCCCACCCGCCCGCAGCCGCAGAGCAGGACGTGGTTCTCCAGCCCTCTCGCCTCTTCCCTGATGTGCAGCTCGCGGCGCTGCTCCTGGCTGTACGCCCCATCCCGCCGGCCGGCCCCCGCCAGCTGCTCCAGCCGCCCTGCCAGGCTGCCGTTGTGCTGGATCAGCAGCGGGGCCAGGGCGATGCTCAGGGTCAGTGACAGCAGCAGCGCCTGGGCCACGCCCGGCGGCAGCAATCCGGCCTGCAGGGCCTGGGTCACCAGCAGCAGGCTGAACTCGCCGCCATGGGCCAGGACCAGTGCCGTGCGCAGGGCGGAGGCGGCCGGCCAGCCGCCGATGCGGGCGATCGCGAATACCAGCCCCCCCTTGAGCAGGATGAAGGTCAGGGCCAGCAGCAGGGTGCGCAGCGGCCACTCGGCCATCTGGTGCAGGTCGACCTGCATGCCGATGGTAACGAAGAAGAAGCCGAGCAGCAGGTCACGGAAGGGGCGGACCTCCTCCTCGAGCAGATGCCGGTAGTCGCTCTCCCCCACCACCATGCCGGCGAAGAAGGCCCCCAGCGCCAGCGACAGGCCGGCGGCATGGGCCGCGGCCCCGGCTCCGGTCACCAGCAGCAGTGCGGTGAGCAGGAACAGCTCCTGGGAACGGGTGCGGGCCACCCGGTACATCAGTGACTCCAGCGGGCGGCGCAGGAGAAAGGCCAGGGTGATGAAGATGAGGACACCGACCAGGGCCGTGGTCAGGCCGGCCCCGGCCGAGGCGGTCCCGATCAGGAGCAGGAAGGGGAGTGTGGCGAGGTCCTGAAACAGCAGGATCCCGAGCGAGAGATGGCCGTGGGCGGTGGAGAGCTCGCCCTGGTCGGCGAGCTGCTTGGCCGCGATCGCGGTGGAGGACATCGCCAGGGCACCGCCGGCGATGATGGCGGCGGCCGGCTCCAGCCCTCCCAGCCACCAGAGCAGGGCGGCGACCGGCAGGGTGACGGTGACCACCTCCAGGGAACCCATGCCGAAGACCACGCGGCGGGATTCCATCATCCGCGGCAGGGAGAACTCCAGCCCCACGATGAACATCAGGAAGGCGACCCCGAGTTCGCCGACCCAGTGCGCCGCTTCCCCCGGCGGGAGCAGCGCCAGGCCCTGCGGTCCCAGCAACATGCCGGTGACCAGATAGGCGAGGATCGGCGACAGGTGGAAATGGACCAGGAGGGCCACCATGAGCGTCGCCGTGGCGACCAGCAGCAGGAGTTCGGTGACGGGAAGAGTCTCCATTTCTCGACCGGAAGGCAGGACCTCCCCTATCGATGGAACCGGCACGGCCCGGTTTCAAGCCCCGCTTGTGCGCGACACCCTCTCCATGTCAGGGTGTGCCGGCGAGGCGGTGGGCCGAAGGCCGGGTAATGACCGACCGGCGGCCCGGGTCTCCTTCCCCGGATCCACAACGCCTGGAGCTAGAGATGGACAATGTCACCGCGCACCTGGACCTTCCGCCGCTGGAGATGACGCAGGTCACCGGCAGGGCCCGGGAACTGCTGGAGCAGGCCCGGGAGCGGCTGGGATTCGTCCCCAACATGTACGCCCTGATGGCCCACTGCCCCCCGTTGCTGGAGGAATATCTGGAGGGTTATGCCCGCTTCCGCGAGCAGTCGGGATTCAGCCCGGAAGAACAGGAGGTGGCCTTCCTCTCCATCAGCGTCGAGAATCGCTGTCACTACTGCGTCGCCGCCCACAGCACCCTGGCCGACTCCATCCCGGGCCTCCCGGCCGCGGTCATCGACGCGATCCGGGAGGGCAGGCCGGTCCCGGATCAGCGGCTGGGCGCGCTGAGCGAATTCGGCAGGGAGCTGGTCCGCAGCCGGGGGGCACCATCACCGGAAGCGCTGCAGCGCTTCCTCGCGGCCGGTTACGGGCAGGAACAGGTGCTCGCCCTGCTCCTCGCGGTCGGGGTCAAGACCCTGAGCAACTACGCCAACCACCTGTTCGGAACGCCGCTGGACGCGATCTTCGAACAACGGGCCTGGCGCAAGGATGCGCGGGGCTGAGGTCTCCGGCCCGTACGGGCCGGAGGGTACCCGGGCCCGCTCCCGGTGATCAGGGAGAGCCCCTTCCGGCCCCTCTGCTGGCTCAGGGGGCCCCATCGCCAGACCCTCTGGCCCTTCCTCGCCCGCCACCACCCCGTCCCGCCCGGCCGGCCGGAGCGGCTGGAGCTGCCCGACGGCGACTTTCTCGACCTCTACTGGGTCAACGAGGAGGGCGGGGGACCGCCGGTCCTGCTGTTGCACGGGCTTGAGGGCAGCCTGCGCTCCCACTATGCCGGCCCGCTGCTGCGGGCGCTGGCCGGTGCGGGTCTGACCGGCCTGTTCATGCACTTTCGCGGCTGCAGCGGCGAGCCCAACCGGCTGCCCCGCAGCTACCACTCCGGCGAGACCGGGGACCTGGACTTCGTGCTCCGGACGATGGCCGCGCGCGGCCGGCGGATCGCGGCGGCGGTCGGCTTCT
>RFJX01000281.1 GCA_003694425.1 Gammaproteobacteria bacterium | reverse complement strand
GAGGTGATCCTGGTCGGCGGCCAGACGCGCATGCCGCTGGTCCAGCAGAAGGTCAAGGAGTTCTTCGGCAAGGATCCGCGCAAGGATGTCAATCCGGACGAGGCGGTGGCCATCGGTGCTGCCATCCAGGGCGCGGTCCTGGGCGGCGACATCAAGGACGTGCTTCTGCTCGACGTCACCCCGCTGTCACTGGGCATCGAGACCCTGGGCGGGGTGATGACCAAGCTGATCGAGCGCAATACCACCATCCCGACCAAGGCGACCCAGATCTTCTCCACCGCGGAGGACAACCAGACCGCGGTGACGGTCCACGTGCTCCAGGGTGAGCGGGAGCGGGCGGTGGACAACAAGTCCCTCGGCCGGTTCGACCTCACCGATATTCCGCCGGCCCCGCGCGGGGTACCGCAGATCGAGGTCACCTTCGACATCGACGCCAACGGGATCCTCCACGTCTCGGCGAAGGACAAGGCCACCGGCAAGGAGCAGTCGATCGTCATCAAGGCCTCCAGCGGTCTCTCCGAGGAGGAGATCGAGCGGATGGTCAAGGAGGCCGAGGCGCATGCCGAGGAGGACCGGCGCTTCCACGAGCTGGTGACCGCGCGCAACACGGCCGAGCAGCTTATCCACGCCACGGAGAAATCGCTCGCCGACCTGGGTGACAAGGTCCCGGCCGGAGAGAAGAGCGAGATCGAGGCCGCCATCGAGGCCCTGAAGGAGGCGGTCAAGGGTGAGGACAAGGCCGACATCGAGGCCAAGACCCAGAAACTTGGCGAGCTGGCCGGGAAGATCGCCCAGCAGGCCTATCAGGCCGAGGGGGGTGCCGCCGGCGGTGAGACCGCTGCCGAGGGCACCACCCGGCAGGGAGATGGCGGTGACGATGTGGTCGACGCCGAGTTCGAGGAGGTCGACGACAACGACAAGAAGTAACCGTCCCCCGATCACGGGGAGGCTGCAGGGCGGGCGCCGGGGGCCGAGTGGCCCCCGGCGCCCCGTTCGTTGTGGCAGCAAGGGTGTGCGGTAAGATCCGGGACCGTTGAACGGGTCGCGGCAGGCCCTTCAGGGACCCGCAGGGGGCGCTTCGGGCGGGACGGAAATCTGCACTGGTGGGAACAGATGGCAAGACAGGATTACTACGAACTGCTGGGGGTCTCCCGCAACGCCAGCGAGGCCGAGATCAAGAAGGCCTACCGCCGGCTGGCGATGAAGTACCATCCGGATCGCAATCCCGGTGACACGGTCGCCGAGGAGCGGTTCAAGGAGGCCAAGGAGGCGTACGAGGTCCTGAGTGACCCGAGAAAGCGTGCCGCCTACGACCAGTTTGGCCATGCCGGGGTCGATGCCAGCGCCGGACCGGGCGGCGGGGCGGGACCGGGACCCGGTTTCGGCGACATCTTCGATACCGTGTTCGGCGACATCTTCGGCGGCGGCCGTGGCGGCAGCCGCGCCTACCGCGGGGCCGATCTGCGCTATGACCTGGAGCTCTCCCTGGAGGAGGCCGTGGCCGGTACCACGGTCAAGATCCGCATCCCGACGCTGCGGGACTGCGCCACCTGCCATGGTACCGGGGCGCGTCCCGGGAGTTCGGCAGCGACCTGCGACACCTGCGGCGGGGCCGGCCAGGTACGGATGCAGCAGGGCTTCTTCTCGGTCCAGCAGACCTGCCCGCAGTGCCGCGGCAGCGGGCGCATCATCCGTGAACCCTGCCCGGACTGCGGCGGGGCCGGCAGGGTGCGCGACCGCAAGACCATATCGGTCAAGATCCCGCCCGGCGTGGACACCGGCGATCGCATCCGCCTGGCCGGAGAGGGTGAGGCCGGCGAGCGTGGCGGTCCGCCTGGGGACCTCTATGTCCATATCTTCGTCAAGGAACACCCCATCTTCACCCGGGAGGATGCCGATCTCCACTGCGACGTCCCGATCAGCTTCGTCACGGCGGCCCTCGGCGGGGAGCTGGAGGTGCCGACCCTGGACGGGAAGGTGGTCCTCAAGATCCCGCCCGAGACCCAGAGCGGCAAGGTGTTCCGGCTCCGTGGCAAGGGGGTAAAGCCGATCCGCGGCCATCGCCAGGGCGACCTCCTGTGCCGGGTGATGGTGGAGACGCCGGTCAATCTGAACCGCGAACAGAAGGAGCTGCTGCGCAAATTCGGCGAGACCCTGGACCAGGGCGGCAGCCAGCACAATCCCAAGGCCCACAGCTGGCTGGACGGGGTGAAGAAGTTCTTCGAGGAGCTGAAATTCTGATTCTGCACCACTGAGGCACGGAGTGAGAGAGGTTTTGGATGTTGGCTATCCGACGGCATTCAGCCCGGTGTTCTCCTGCCGAATGCCGATGGCCGACAGCCGACCGCCTTTTCCACTCCGTGCCTCCGTGGTGAAAAAAGCAAAAGGGGAAGTTCAATGACGCGGATCGCGCTGTACGGGGCCGCCGGGAGGATGGGCAGGACCCTGGTGGAGGTGTGCCGGGAGACGGAAGGGGCGGAGCTGAGCGGCGCGGTGGAGCGGCCCGGTTCCCCCTTTGCCGGTGCCGACGTGGGCGAGCTGGCCGGGACCGGACCGCTGGGGCTGAAGGTGAGCGACGACCTGCCGGCGGCCCTTGCCGCCAGCGATGTCCTTATCGACTTCAGCCACGCCAGCGCCACCCCCGATGCCGTGGCCGCCTGCCGCGCCGCCGGTCGCGCCCTGGTGGTCGGCACCACCGGGCTGGACGAGGCCACCGGCGAGGCGATCCGGGAGGCCGCGCGGGAGATCCCGGTGGTCTGGGCCCCCAACATGAGCGTCGGGGTCAACCTCTGTTTCCGGCTGCTGGAGCTGGCGGCCCGCGCCCTGGGCGAAACCGTCGATATCGAGGTGATCGAGGCGCACCACCGGCACAAGGTCGACGCCCCCTCCGGTACCGCGCTGGCCATGGGCCGGATCGTGGCCGAGACGCTCGGCCGGGACCTGGATCAGTGCGCGGTCTACGGGCGCCAGGGCCATACCGGCGAGCGGGATCGCCAGACCATCGGCTTCGAGACCATCCGCGCCGGTGACATCGTCGGCGAGCACACGGTGATGTTCGCCGGCACCGGGGAGCGGGTGGAGATCACCCACCGGGCGACCAGTCGCCGCACCTTCGCCGGGGGCGCGGTACGGGCCGCGCTCTGGCTGCAGGGCCGGGAACCCGGCCTGTACGACATGCAGGACGTGCTGGGGCTCAGGGAGACATCCTGAGTCACCGGGGCCTATACTGAACGTAAGATGCCTGACCGGAGGCGATATCCGGACCGGGAGAGAGATCGGGGGGATTGAGATGGGTGAGGAATCACGCAGGGCTCCACGCTACAGCCGCCGCCTGCGGGTCGACCTGGAGGGGGGGACTATCTGGACCAGCAACCTCTCCGATGGAGGGATGCAGCTGGCGATCCCCGAACTGGAGATGGATCGTTTCCGCAAGCGGCTGTCCGATGGGGTGGTCGAGCTCGACATCCACCTGCCCGGTGGAGAGCGCCTGTCCGCCCAGTGCCGGGTGGCCTATCTCTCCGAATACGACGACGAGTATCTGGTGGGGGTCAAGTTCCTCAGCTTCTCGGGCGATGGCCGGGACCGCTACACCGACTATCTGACCCTGAAGCCCGCCTGAGGGGGCCCTGCTCCTTCAGGCGGACCATACCGTCCGGACCCGGTACCAGCTCCACCTTGTCCAGCGACTGCCCCCGGCACGGGCCGGCCAGGCACAGGCCGTCCTCGATCCGGAACAGCGCGCCATGCAGGCCGCACTGGATGTGCCGGCCCTCATGGTCGAGGAAATCGTGCGCGCGCCACTCCAGCGGTGCGCCGGTGTGGGGGCAGGCGTTCAGGTAGGCGTACAGCCCGTCTCCGCGGCGTACCACCAGCAGCCGGTAGCGGCCCGTCTCGTCAGGAAGCAGGCCCCGGCTGCCCTCGGGGAGGTCCGCCAGCCGGCACAGGGGCCGTTGCCTGCCGTCGCGGGGTGTCGTCGTGGACATGGCCAGGACCCTAAAGTACAATCCCGCAGGTTTCAATCCTGACGGGAGAAACCAGCCGGTTCCTCCCGTTTTCTGTGTCTGGAGGCAACAATCCGGTGACCCCCGCCCTGCTCGCGCTGGAAGACGGCAGTCTGTTATACGGCCATTCCGTTGGCAGTGAAGGCAGTACCGTCGCCGAGGTGGTCTTCAATACCGCCATGACCGGCTATCAGGAGATCCTCACCGACCCCTCCTACCACGGCCAGATCGTCACCCTCACCTATCCTCACATCGGCAATACCGGCGTCAATCCCGAGGACGAAGAGTCGCGGGCGGTGTTCGCCAGCGGGCTGGTGATCCGCGACCTGCCCCTGCGCTACAGCAGCTGGCGCGCCACCGGGTCCCTGGGCGACTATCTGCGCCAGCACGGCATCGTCGCCATCGCCGGCATCGATACCCGCCGTCTCACCCGGATCCTGCGGGAGAAGGGGGCGCAGCGTGGCGCCATCGTCACCGGGGAGGCGGTCGATCCCGAAGCGGCGATCGCCCGGGCGCGGTCCTGCCCGAAGATGGAGGGACAGGACCTGGCGCGCGTGGTGAGTACCACGGAGCCCTATGTCTGGGAGGAGGGGGTCTGGCGGGGGAATCACGCATCACCCCGCTTTCGCGTGGTGGCCTACGACTTCGGCATCAAGCGCAACATCCTGCGTCTGCTGGTGGAGCAGGGCTGCCGGGTCACGGTGGTGCCGGCCACGACACCGGCGGAGGAGGTCCTGCGGCACGAGCCGGATGGGGTCTTCCTCTCCAACGGCCCCGGTGATCCGGAACCCTGCGACTACGCCATCGAGGCCATCCGCGAACTGCTCGATCGGGGCCTCCCCCTGTTCGGGATCTGCCTCGGCCACCAGCTCCTCTCCCTGGCCTGCGGGGCGAGGACGGTGAAGATGAAGTTCGGCCATCACGGCGCCAACCACCCGGTCCAGGATCTGGACGACGGCAGGGTCTACATCACCAGCCAGAACCACGGCTTCGCGGTGGATGAAGAGAGCCTGCCGGCCTGTCTGCGTCCCACCCACCGCTCGCTGTTCGACGGCAGCCTGCAGGGGGTGGCCCACACCAGCAGGCCGGCCTTCGGCTTCCAGGGCCATCCCGAGGCGAGCCCGGGGCCCCATGACATCCGCCCCCTGTTCAACCGGTTCACGGAATTGCTTGAACGTCACTGAATCACCTGCAAGGAGTCATTGCCATGCCGCTCAGTCACCATCCACTGGTCAAGGAATTCCCCGAATACCAGGAGAAGATCCGGAAACTCCAGGCGGAGGACTCCCACTTCGCCGGTCTGATGGAACGCTACGAGATGCTCGACGACGAGATCTACCGCATCGAGGCCAACGAGATCCCGGCGGACGACCTCCATCTTGAGGAGCTCAAGAAGGAGCGGGTCCATCTCAAGGACACCCTCTATCAACTGCTGAAGCACTGATCGCCACACGATGCCCAGACGCACCGACATCGAGACCATCCTGATCCTGGGCGCCGGACCCATCGTCATCGGCCAGGCCTGCGAGTTCGATTATTCCGGTGCCCAGGCCTGCAAGGCCCTGCGCGAGGAGGGTTACCGGGTGGTGCTGGTCAATTCCAATCCGGCCACCATCATGACCGATCCCGGCATGGCCGACGCCACCTACATAGAGCCGGTGCGCTGGCAGAACGTGGCCCGGGTGATCGAGAAGGAACGGCCGGATGCCCTGTTGCCCACCATGGGCGGACAGACCGCGCTCAATACCGCGCTCGATCTCGCCCGGGAAGGGGTGCTGGAGCAGTACGGGGTGGAGCTGATCGGGGCCTCGGTGGATGCCATCGACAAGGCCGAGGACCGTGAACGCTTCCGCGAGTCGATGCACGCCATCGGCCTGGAGACGCCGCGCTCCTTTCTCGCCCACAGCATGGAGGAGGCCCGCCAGGTCCAGGCCTCCCTGGGCTTCCCCATCATCATCCGTCCCTCCTTCACCCTGGGCGGGACCGGCGGCGGTATCGCATTCAACGTCGAAGAGTTCGAGGAGATCTGCCGCCGCGGGCTGGACGCCTCGCCCACCACCGAGGTGCTGCTCGAGGAATCGGTGCTGGGCTGGAAGGAGTACGAGATGGAGGTGGTGCGGGACCGGAGGGACAACTGCATCATCGTCTGCTCGATCGAGAACCTGGACCCGATGGGGGTCCACACCGGCGACTCCATCACCGTGGCTCCGTCCCAGACCCTGACCGACAAGGAGTACCAGATCATGCGCGACGCCTCGATCGCGGTGCTGCGCGAGATCGGGGTGGAGACCGGCGGCTCCAACGTCCAGTTCGCGGTCAATCCGGCCGATGGACGGCTCATCATCATCGAGATGAACCCGCGCGTCTCGCGCTCCTCCGCCCTGGCCTCCAAGGCCACCGGCTTCCCCATCGCCCGGGTCGCGGCCAAGCTCGCGGTCGGCTACACGCTCGACGAGCTGGCCAACGAGATCACCGGCGGGGCCACCCCGGCCTCGTTCGAGCCGACCATCGACTACGTGGTCACCAAGGTGCCGCGCTTCAACTTCGAGAAGTTCCCCCGCGCCGAGCCGGTCCTGACCACCCAGATGAAGTCGGTCGGCGAGGTGATGGCCATCGGCCGCACCTTCACCGAGAGTCTGGGCAAGGCCATTCGAGGTCTGGAAACCGGCACTTGCGGCTTC
>RFJX01000280.1 GCA_003694425.1 Gammaproteobacteria bacterium | reverse complement strand
GTTCCGGATCGGGCAGCAGCACCAGTACCTGATCCGGCTGCAGGCCCGGGCGTCCGTCGAACAGCCCGAGCAGTCGATCGTGCAGCACCTCCACCTCCCGTACCGGGCTGTGGCATACGTGGAGCTGGATACTGTCATCGGCCCCGACGCCCGCCTCGCCGGGTGGGCGCAGCGCCATGAGCTCCCGCTGCACCGAGGCCAGCAGGGTCGCGCCCCGCGGCCCGGTGAAGCAGGGACGGCGGTCCAGTGATTCGCGCTGCAGGAGCAGTCCGAGCCGTTCCCGCCCCATCCGCCCGAGGGAGGCGAGCAGTGGATTGCCGGTGACCAGCCCCTCGGCGATCCCGGGCTCCCCGATCGCCCGTTGCAGGCGTTCGCGCTCGCTCACCAGATCGGTCCAGAGCTCCTCGCAGGGGTCCTGGACGAAGAACTGCACCACCCCCTGGCGGGCGACCGCCTCCAGGACCTCGATGGTGCCCGGCGCCAGCCCCTCCAGGCCGAAGACCAGCAGGTGTTCGTACATGGCCGGCAGAGGCGCCCCCCGTTCGAGACGGGACAGCAGCCGCCGCTGCAGACGCGGCCAGTGGAGCGGGCCCGTCTGCCGGACCAGGCGCCGCCACAGCTCCGCCTGCCATCCCCCCTCTGCACCCCGTTCCCAGGCCAGGAGGAGTTCCGGCCGGTAGACCAGGTAGCGCCCGAAGACCGTCGCCAGTTCATGGGCGAAACGGTATTGTCCGACCTCGCCAGCCCCCTTCAGGTAGCGCGCCAGTACCGGCTGCTCCCGGGTCAGTTCGGGCAGCATCTCCAGCAGCCGCCAGCTCAGTGCCGCCTCGCTGAAGCGGCCGGGGTCATCCTGTTCGATGTCCAGGGAACCGACCAGCTCCCAGAGCATGGTGGCCGGCTGCAGAAAACGGATGTTGGCGCAGATCCCGAGGTGGCTGGCGAGCTGCAGCTCCAGCCAGCCGGCCAGGGAACGGTGCGGCACCACAACGATCTGGGGGACCATCGGGTCCAGCCGGTCGGAGGAGACCACCATGGCCAGCAGCTCGGCGAGACGCCCCAGGTGATTGCCCTGGTGGAGGATCAGCATGGGGCCGGGAACCCGCCTTTGCCCGCTGTACGATGCAGAAAGGCCATCCTCCGGACAGCCCTCCGCAGCCTCCTCCGGTTCACCTTATGCACACGGGGAAGGCAGGAGACGGCTGACCCGGC
This sequence comes from Gammaproteobacteria bacterium, assembly GCA_003694425.1. Lineage (GTDB taxonomy): Bacteria > Pseudomonadota > Gammaproteobacteria > J113 > J113 > J113. The sequence continues at coordinate 6,521 of RFJX01000280.1, read as the reverse complement.
CAGGAGCGGCGAAATACGCCCCCCTCCGGCAACAATATATTCGTATGTATTTGATGATTCTACATTTATTCTGGGCGGGCAAAATGTGACCATTCTGTAGCAAGTACTTGTGGGACAAGCGCCCTCGCACATTTTCAAAAATTGCTCAACAAAGTTATCCACAGAAAATGTGGGTAAGTCCCATCTCCTTTTGAGGTCAGTGGGTTAGCCGGGAAAGCTGGCAAAGTGTTCCAGCAATCGGCACTATCTTGTCTGCCGTGGCCTGGCGGTTTCGTTCCGGCGCGTGGCCTGCCCATTCTACCGGTCGGCTTCGAACTCATCGCCGCCCGGCTTGTCCTAGGGAACAGCCCCACCTATTATCCATCCCTTCGCAACGAGCACCCGGACGGCATCCAGCATGATACGGACAATCTTCATTCTCGCCATCGGCCTCGGGCTCGCCCCGGGCCGGGCCGTTACCGCCGGTGAGGTGCAACCGGTTGCCGCTGACGACGCTGCCGCCTATCTGAAATTCGAGACCAGGGACGACAACGCCTGCATGCGCCTGTGGCCCCGCGGCAAGCTCATCATCATGTTCAATACGCATCCGGAGAAGGCCATCCGCTACCGTCTCGGCAGGGTCTTCGCCGGCACCCGCCAGCCCGGCTTCACCACCGGCGTGATCGAGCCGGGGGCGGAACCCCACCCGCTCGGCTGCACCCTGGTCGAGGGACGGGACCAGAAATGGGTCCCCATGCAGGCGCGTTTTGTCGATGACGCGGACTGATCTGGCCATCCGTCGTACTCAACCCTGACCCCGGAGGATCTCCATGAAGAAGACGTTTCCCCTGCCCCTCCTGATGCTGCTCTCGCTGTCACCGGCTCTCACGGCAGTAGCAGTGGCCGGCGAGGGACGGCCGAGTGGCTATCTCTCCGAGGAGGAGGTCTCCGAATACATGAAGCTGCAGCATCAGTACCAGTCCTGCCTCGTCCGGCGCTCCGGAGAAATGGCGGGGGACTACGAGGATGTGCGCAAGGTGGTCGATGCGGCGATGCAGAAGTGCGAGGGCCAGCTGGAACAGCTGCGCACGGCTATGAACGAGCACCAGGTACCTGCCGGGTTCATCGAGGCCTTCCTCCACAACACCCTGCGTCGCGCGGTGAAGCAGGCCATCCCCCAGGTCATGATGATGAAGGCAGAGCAGCAGCCCTGAAACTGCGCTCGAGCAGGGGCTCGAGTTCGGTCAGGGCCAGCCGGTAGACCTCCCGCTTGAAGAAGACCACCTGCTGCAGCGGGGCCCAGTAGTCCACCCAGCGCCAGCCGTCGAATTCGGGTGTGTCGCAGTGGTCGAGGCGAAAGTCGTCGTCGTTCCCCAGAAAACGCAGCAGATACCAGATCTGCTTCTGGCCGATGCAGACCGGGCGGCGGCGGTGGCGGATGTATCGGCGCGGCAGCCGGTAGCGCAGCCAGTCCCGGGTCGATCCCAGGACCTCTACATGATGTGGCAGCAGGCCGGTCTCCTCTTCCAGTTCCCGGAACATCGCCTCCTGCGGGCTCTCGCCGGGCATGATCCCTCCCTGGGGAAACTGCCAGGAATCCATGCCGATCCGCCGGCCCCAGAACACCCTGCCCTGCGGATTGCACAGGATGATGCACACGTTGGCCCGGAACCCTTGAGAATCGATCACTGCGCAGCCACCTCCTCTTTGCTCTGCCGATTCTTGATCAGAGCGCACCGCGGGTAAAGCCGGGGTGTCAGGCGGTGGACTGGATGGTAACCTTCGCGCCTTCCCGACAACCCGCCCGGGCGCGGGGAGATCGCTCCACCCGGACCGGGGCATGAGTGACACGGCGTGCCCCGGGTGAAACCAGGAACAAGGCCTTGAACCAGAAGAGACTGCAACGACAGACGGGGAGCCCCGCCAGGGAACCGGGGTTGGCCCTGTTCGACCTCGACAACACCCTCATCGGTGGTGACAGTGACGTGCTGTGGGGCGATTTCCTCGCCGAGCATGGGTATGTGGATGGCCGGGCCTATCGCAGGGAACACGAACGCTACTATCGTGACTACCTCGAAGGCACCCTGGACATCCACGATTTCCTGCGCTTCCAGCTGCGGATCCTCACCACCCGCCCCCTGGATGAGCTGGCAAAGTGGAGGGAACAGTTCATCGAGGAGAAGATCCGCCCCCTTCTCCTGCCCGCGGCGAGGGAGCTGATCGAGCACCACCGCTCACAGGGCGACCGGCTGCTCGTCATCACCGCCACCAACCGCTTCATCACCGAGCCCATCGTGAAACTGCTCGGCATATCCGAACTCATCGCCAGTGAACCGGAAATGGTGGACGGCAGGTATACCGGCGAAGTGGCGGGAGTACCCTCCTATGCGCAGGGCAAGGTAATCCGCCTGCGGCAATGGCTGCGCGAGAATGGCGGGGACCTCGAGCGGAGCTGGTTCTACAGCGATTCCCACAATGACCTGCCGCTGCTCGAGCTGGTGGAGCACCCGGTGGCGGTCGACCCGGACGAGGTCCTGGCCGCAGAGGCCCGCCGCCGGGGCTGGCCGATCATGAGCCTGCGCTGAGCAGCAGCGCCGTGAGGCCCTTCTGCGGCCTCCTACAGCAGTGAGGCGACGGCGTCGCGCTCCTCCTCCAGCTCCTTCTGGGTGGCGGCCATCTTCTGGCGGCTGAAGTCGTCCAGCTCCAGTCCCTGCACGATCTGATAGTCACCACCGGAAGTGGTAACCGGGTAGGAGTAGACCAGCCCCTCCGGTATCCCGTAGCTCCCGTCACTCGGGACGGCCATGCTCACCCAGTCGCCCTCCGGGGTGCCGTGGACCCAGTCCCGCATGTGGTCGATGGCAGCGGATGCCGCCGAGGCGGCGCTGGAGGCGCCGCGGGCCTGGATGATCTCGGCGCCGCGCTTGGCGACCCGGGGGATGAACTGCTCCTCGTACCAGTCCCGCTCGACCAGCTGCAGCGCCGGCTCTCCGCGCACCAGGGTATGGCTGAGGTCGGGATACTGGGTGGTGGAGTGGTTGCCCCAGATGGTCATGCGCCGGATCTCGTCGACCCGCACTCCCAGCCTGGCCGCCAGCTGGGCGATGGCGCGATTGTGGTCGAGACGGGTGAGGGCGGTGAAGTTGCGGGAATTGAGGTCCGGGGCCGAGAGCATGGCGGTCATGGCGTTGGTGTTGGCGGGATTGCCGACCACCACCACCCGTACATTGCGATCGGCACTCTCGTTCAGGGCCTCGCCCTGCACCTTGAAGATCCCGGCATTCGCCTCCAGCAGGTCCCGCCGCTCCATCCCCGGTCCCCGGGGACGGGCACCGACCAGCAGGGCGAACTGGACATCGCGGAAGGCCACCACCGGGTCATCGCTGGCAACGATCTCGTGCAACAGGGGGAAGGCGCAGTCTTCGAGCTCCATCACCACCCCCTCCAGCGCCCCCATGGCGGCGGGGATCTCGAGCAGGTGGAGGATCACGGGCTGATCCGGACCCAGCATGTCACCGGCGGCGATCCGGAACAGCAGTGAATAGGAAATCTGGCCGGCAGCGCCGGTCACGGCAATACGAACAGGTGCTTTCATCTACAACTCCCCCTGTTGTTCGGTGCGAATGGTTGCGGGCGGAAAGAAAATGGCCCGGGAGGGTATCACCTTCCCGGGCCATTGTAGCAAGGGAGTCTAGCGCTGATCGATGGGCACGTAGTCGCGCTTCTCCGGACCGACATAGAGCTGGCGCGGGCGTCCGATACGGAACTCCGGGTCCTCCATCAGCTCCTTCCACTGGGCGATCCAGCCTGCCGCCCGGGAGACCGCGAACATCACCGTGTACATGGACAACGGGATGCCCAGCGCCTTGAGGATGATGCCGGAGTAGAAGTCGACGTTGGGATAGAGCTTGCGCTCGATGAAATACTCGTCTTTCAGGGCGATCTCCTCCAGCGCCATTGCGGTCTCGAACAGCCAGGGCTCGTCCGAGGAGGCCATGTTGTCGACCACGTCGTGGCAGGCCTGACGGATGATGGTGGCACGCGGGTCGTAGTTCTTGTAGACACGGTGGCCGAAGCCCATCAGACGGAAGTTGTCGTCCTTGTCCTTGGCCCGGGCGACGAACTTCTCGATGTTCTTCTTGTCGCCGATCTCGTACAGCATGTGCAGCACCGCCTCGTTGGCCCCGCCATGCGCCTTGCCCCAGAGGGTGGCGGCGCCCGCCGCCACCGCGGCATAGGGGCTGCTCTCGGCGCTGCCGGCCAGGCGCACCGTCGAGGTGCTGGCGTTCTGCTCGTGGTCGGCGTGCAGGATCATCATCAGGTCCAGGGCCCGCACGGCCTTGGGGTCCGCCTGATATTCCACGTTTGGTCTGGAGAACATCATCTGCATGAAGTTCTCCACGTGGTGGCGGGTGGGATCGGTATAGGTGAAGGGCAGGCCCTGCAGATAGCGGTAGCACTTGGCGGCAATGGCCGGCATCTTGCCGATGATCCTCCGGCAGGTCAGCTCCCGGTTCTCCGGATCCCAGATGTCCAGGTTGTGGTGGTGATAGGAGGCCATCGCTCCGAGCACGCCGACCATCATCGACATCGGATGGGCATCATAGCGATATCCCTGATAGAAGCGGTTGATGTGTTCATGGACGTGGGCGACCTCCTCGACCGAGCGCTCGTAGGCCTCGAATTCCTCCCGGGTGGGGAGCTCTCCGTGCAACAGCAGGTAGCAGACCTCGAGATAGGTGCTGTGCTCGGCCAGCTGCTCGATGGGATAGCCGCGATGCAGCAGGATCCCGTGCTCGCCATCCAGGTAGGTGATTGCGCTGCGGCAGCTCGCGGTGGCGGCGAAGCCGGGGTCGAGGGTGAACATTCCCAGTTCGCCCGGGACGTCCTTGATGGCAAACACCGGCGCGCCATAGGTCCCCTTGTAGACGGGACACTCGACGCTCTTGCCACTGGCACTGTCGCTGATGGTTACGGTGTGGTCGCTCATTGGAACTCCCCAATATTCAAATAGATATGGTTTGCAAGTTTCAGGCGTGGCCGGATAGGATACTTTTCCTGCGGCGATGCAGCAAGCGCTCCCCCCAGTCACCATCCCCACGGCGGGTGATCCGGAGGGGCGCGGATACAGTCCGAATCCCGCGCGGAAACGAGATCGCCTTCACGGTCGGCGACCACCGGCCTGCTATAATCCGACAGGACCGGAGCCACCGGCGGCGGCATGCGCCGGGTGAGCCAGGGCCTTCACCGCACACGGCTCGTGGGGCATCGCTCACCCGCAGACAGCGATACTCCGGATCCGTCCCGGTCACTGTCCGTGGAAAACGAGGGAGAGGGAAGTGTCCAAGCTTGCCGTACACCATTTCGCAGGGCTCGTCTTCGGCCTCGGCCTGCTGATTCCGGCGGGCGGTGCCCGTGCCGCGACCGTCATCGAGTGCGTCGATGCCGAAGGCAGGCATTCCTTCCAGGACCACTGTCCCGTTGGTACCCGGGAGGTCCGCAAGCTGCGGATCGGGCCGGAGAGGAAGAAGGAACCCGAGGCGCCCGATCTGGAGCAGCTCGCGGCCGACCACCCCATCACCCTCTACGCCGTGCCCGACTGCGAGGCCTGTGACCTCGTGCGCCAGTATCTCAGGGAGCGCAACCTACCCTTCACCGAACGGGACGCCTCCAGCGATGTGGCGGTACAGACCGACCTAAAGGCACTTGCAGGAACCCTGACCGTGCCGGTCCTGAGCGTGGATGACAAGGTAATCAAGGGATACAACAGCCAGCTGCTCGATGTGACCCTCTCACAGATCGGCTACCCGACGAGCCCGCCACCGGCCGCCAAGGCTGCCGGTGAACCGCCCCTGCCGCCACCACCTCCTCCACCCGCACCCTGAGCCGGCGTCCGCCCCAGCGCGGGGGCGCCGGGACAGCATCCCCTGTGGGTGCGGCAGCCTGTCTCCAGCAGGTGACGCCGGCCAGGCGTGGACCCGGCAACGACCTGCCCAGGTGCCTGTTATCCATGCCATTTTCATTTCTGGCGCGGTGGTTGCTTGTGTCTCTCGCAGACCCATTCTGGAGCGAGAGACCATGGCAAGCCCGGCGACCCATCTGCACAGCCCCGAAGGACCAGTCTGCCTGGACCGGATCGACGGCGCCTGTTTCGACCTGGCCCTGGAGCTCGATCACCTGCCACCCTGCAGCAGCCTGCTCGCCCTGCGGGATCGGGATGGGCGCCCGCTGGAGAGCAGCCCTTTCGACACTCCCCTCGGTAGCGAGGAGATCCTGCGTACCAGGGGCTTCCGGATGCTCTATGCCCGGGCCCTGGAACTGGGCTTCGACCTGCGCCTGCAGTGCAGTGCCGCCCTGGATTGCACCTTCTCGCGCCGCTGGTTCGTTCGAATCACTCCCATCCGTCAGCCCGCGGGCTGAAAACGGGGAGCCACCGGGGGTCCGGGGACCCGCCAGCCATGCCTGCGGTCGTCATCGGTACGGGGATGGAGATGCAGAAAGGCCCCGCTGGGCGGGGCCTTTCTGCATCTCCATCCCCGTAC
>RFJX01000032.1 GCA_003694425.1 Gammaproteobacteria bacterium | reverse complement strand
CTACTACCAGGCCCGCCTGTTCTACCGCCGCAACCTCGGCCAGCACCTGGTAACCTCGCTGGAATACAACTGGCAACGCCGTCTCTCCGACCGCGCCGGGAGCGGCTATCTCGAGAACTCGGTGATCGGGTTGGTGACGATTAGCTATTAGCTGTTAGCTGTTAGTTGTCAGTGGTCAGTTCACAGTCGTCAGTGATACAGGCCCTGGTGAAGCAACGGATTGATTCGGACACACATGGAGGTGTGATGGATGCAGAATTTTCAGGATCTCGTGGTTTGGCACAAAGCTCACGAGCTGGCCTTGGCGATTTACCGGACAACCTCTGATTTTCCTCCCGATGAACTTTATAACCTCACTAGCCAACTCCGCAGGGCGGCATTGTCCATACCGTCGAACATCGCGGAGGGATGTGGTAGAGATGGGAGAACCGAATTGAGGAGATTTCTGCGAATCGCAACAGGATCCGCAAGCGAGGTCGAATACCAGCTGCTCCTCGCAAGAGACCTTTCCTATCTTGATGAGTTCCAATGGAATATTCTCTCAGCTCGTGTTGCAGAAGTGAGGCGGATGCTAACGGCCCTGATCCGAAAACTGACAACTGATAACTGACAACTGATAACTGAACCCCCCTCGTGTACGAATCGCTCTACTCCTTCTCCGGCAAACCCTTCCAGCTCACGCCGGACCCGCGCTTCTTCTACCGCAGCCGCAACCATCAGCGGGCGCTGGCCTACATGCGCTACGGCATCCAGCAGGGGCAGGGGTTCATCGTCATCACCGGGGATGTCGGAACCGGCAAGAGCACGCTGGTCGGGATCCTGTTCCGGGAGCTGGAGAAGCAGAACCTCACCGCGGCCAAGATCGTCTCCACCAACATCAAGGAGACCGATCTGCTGCGGATGGTCGCCGCCGGCTTCGGACTGCCCTTCGAGCGGGCCACCAAGGCGACCCTGCTCAAGCGCCTGGAGGAGCACTTCAAGGCCTGTCGCGACGAGGGGCGCAGGGTGCTGCTGGTGGTGGACGAGTGCCAGAACATCCCGGCCAGGTCACTGGAGGAGCTGCGCATGCTCAGCAACTTCGAGTACCAGGGGGAGCCGCTGCTGCAGACCTTCCTGCTGGGCCAGCGCGAGTTCCGCTCCACCATGCGCTCGAAGGGCTTCGAGCAGCTCCGCCAGCGGGTCATCGCCGCCTATCACCTCAAGCCGCTGGACGCGACCGAGACCCGCCGCTACATCGAGCACCGGCTGAAGAAGGTCGGGTGGGTCGATGACCCCCACATCGAGGACGAGGTCTTCGCCGGGATCCACCGCTTCACCGACGGCGTCCCCCGGCGCATCAACACCCTCTGCGACCGCCTGCTGCTCAATGCCAGCCTCGACGAGAAGCACGTCATCACCACCGAGGAGCTGGAGACGGTCTCCAGCGAGATCGAGCTAGAATACGGCGAGCCGGCCGAGGACGAACCGCTGCAGGCGCGCGAGGTGCGGGCGGCGGGAGGCGCCGCGGCGGCCGCCACCCCGGCCCCTGAAGTGGAGAAGCTGGAGCAGCGCCTGGTGGCGATGCAGAACGCCGTCGAGTCTCTCAGCCGCAGCGTCGCCGCCCAGGTGATGGCCCAGCAGCAGGGCTACTACGCCCGCCAGGAGCGCCGCGGACTCTCTCCCTGGGCCATCGCCCTTGGCGTCCTCGGCGCCCTGCTGCTCGCAGGCGGTGTCGGCGCGTTCCTGCTGCTGAGGAGCTGAGAACCGTGCCGGTACGTCTCGATTCCGAGGAACAACGGGCACTCCATGCGGCCCTTGCCGGGATCGATGACCCGGTCTACCTGTTCGGGTCCCGTACCGATGAAGGGCGCAGGGGTGGCGACATCGATATCCTGGTCCTCTCGAAGGCCGATCCCTACCAGCTCTCCAAGCGGATCAAGCGGCGCTTCTTCGAGAATTGCGAAGAGAAAATCGATGTGGTCGTCATGGACCCGGAGCGGCTGGACGAGGCGCAACGCGCCTTCCTGGAATCGATCGACAAGGTGAGACTGCAGTGAGCGCCTCGCTCCAGGCCCTGGCCACCGATGCCCTGCGCAAGGCGACCGCTACCCTGGACCTGCTCCGGCACTCCGTCTCCCGTTATCGTCCCTATGATGCGAAACGGGAATACACCCCGGATGAGCTGGAACCCTACGATGCCATGTGTGACCGGTTCATCCGCGCCGTGGAGATGTCCGTCCGCCTGATGCGGACCATCGAGCGGCTGGCCTTCGGCGACGCCTCGGTGACCTTCCGTGACCTGCTGCACCGGATGGAGAAGCTGGAACTGGTCAGTTCGACAGGCCTGTGGATCGACATGCGTGACGTGCGTAATCGCGTGGTGCACGACTACCTCCCGGAACAGGTCGCGGCGCTGTATGCCGACATTGCGGGACCCTATGCGAGCGAGCTGTTCTCCTTCGGGGAGAAGGCGGCGAGCTGGCTGAGGGGGCTGGAAGAATCGTAGCCGGTTCCACAGCCGTGCCCGCCGGGCCCGTGCGCAATGCCATGACCGTCGACGTCGAGGACTACTTCCAGGTCTCGGCCTTCGATACGCACATCGGGCGCGGGCGGTGGGATGAGCAGCCTTCCCGGGTCGAGGCCAATGTCGAACGGATCCTGGAGCTGTTCGAGGACGCGGACGCACGCGCGACCTTCTTCACCCTGGCCTGGATCGCCGAGCGCCACCCGGCGATGGTGCGGTCCATCGTCGCGGCCGGACACGAGCTGGCCAGCCACGGCTGCGAACACATCCGCGTGACCGGGCAGACACCCGATGAATTTCGCGCGGATGCCCGCCGCAGCAAGGCGGTGCTGGAGGAGATCGGCGGGGTCGAGGTGACCGGCTACCGTGCCGCCAGCTTCTCCATCGGCCAGGAGAACCTCTGGGCCCTGGAGGTGCTGGCCGAGGTCGGCTATCGTTACAGCTCCAGCATCTACCCCGTCCGCCACGACCACTACGGCATGCCGGAGGCACCCCGCTTCGCCTTCCGCCACCCGGGCGGGCTGCTGGAGGTCCCGGTCTCCACGGTCAGACTCATGGGCCGCAACTGGCCCTGCGGCGGCGGCGGCTACTTCCGGCTGCTGCCCTACCGCTACTACCGCTGGGCCTTCCGGCGGCTCAACGACCGGGAGGGACAGCCCGGGGTCTTCTACTTCCACCCCTGGGAGCTGGACCCGGAACAACCGCGCCAGGACGATCTCCCCCTTAAGACCCGCTTCCGCCACTACCACAACCTGGACGGGATGGAGCGCGACCTGAAACGACTGCTGGCCGATTTCCGCTGGGACCGGATGGATCAGGTTTTCAGTCATCAGTTGTCAGTCGTCAATGCACGGTGAGCGCCCTTACTGAGAACTGAAGACTGACAACTGAAGACCCTGTCTCTAACGATGCCCTCCATCCGCCCCTTCCACCCCACCGACGCCGCCGCCTGGGACGCCTACGTCAACGCCCATCCGGACGGCACCTTCTTCCACCTCTCCGGCTGGCGGGAGGTTCTTGAGGAAGGGCTCAGACACGAGACCCGCTACCTCTGCGCATGGGAGGGCGACAGCCTGAAGGGGTTGCTGCCGCTGGCAAGGGTTCGCAGCAGACTGTTTGGTGACGCGCTGATTTCCACACCCTTCTGCGTTTACGGTGGCGTACTCGCGGACGACGAGGAAACAGGACGGCAGTTGGAGGACCATGCTGCGGGACTGGCCGAAGATCTGAACGTGGACTACCTTGAGCTGCGCAACCTGCAGCGGCAGCGGGAAGATTGGCCGACCAAGGACCTCTACGTGACCTTCCGCAAGGCGATCGAGCCCGATGAGGAGGCCAATATGAAGGCCATCCCCCGCAAGCAGCGGGCCATGGTGCGCAAGGGGATCAAGGCCGGACT
>RFJX01000279.1 GCA_003694425.1 Gammaproteobacteria bacterium | reverse complement strand
GAGTGACACGGCATGGATGCCGTGTCGCGAGGCCCGGTCACCGGACGAAACCAGCGGAGCCTCGGAACCCGGAAAAGCCTCCCAGCAGCAGTTACGGGCCTGGGATGATGCCTCACGGGTTGGAATACGAATTTAGGAGAACTCAACGATAACGGTAGATCGGGCCCTCGCCGTCGGCGGCGGCCTGGTACTTGACCGCAAATCCCTTCAGCCCCTTGAGGGCCTCACGCGGGTCCTGATCCTCGCGCAGGGCGAAGCTGTCGATCCCGCAGCGGCGCATGGGATAGAGCTGGTCGCGCAGGACATCGCCCACGGCCCGCAGTTCACCGCGGTAGCCATGGCGTTCGCGCAGCAGCCGGGCCAGGGAATAGCCCCGCCCGTCGCGGAAGGAGGGGAAGCGGATGGCGACCAGCTCCAGCTCCTCCAGATGGGGTGCCAGACACTCCAGGTCCACCGAACCGTCGATCCAGACCGCGATCCGGCCCGGATGCGATTTCAGTTGCTCGCGCTCGGCCAGCCAGCGGGGGAAGGGGAGGATGCAGTCGCCCTCGTCCAGGCCGTCGTCCTCCTCCACCAGCCGCCAGCAGTCCTCGATGACCTCTCCGTCCTTAATGACCCGCACCGGCTGCTGCCCTCCTCGTTTCACTTTCAGTGCCATACACCCTCGCCTTGAAGGGCTCGATGCCGATCCGGCGATAGGTGTCGATGAACCGCTCGCCGGGGATCCGCTGCTCCAGGTAGACGGCGATGATCGCCTCGAAGGCGTCGCCGACCTGGTCCAGGCCGATCGACGGGCCCAGGCGCTCGCCGATGGCCGCCTCGTTGCCCGCCTCCCCGCCGAGGGTGAACTGGTAGAACTCCTCGCCCTTCTTGTCCACCCCCAGGATACCGATATGGCCGACGTGGTGATGGCCGCAGGCATTCATGCAGCCGGACATCTTGACCTGGATCTCGCCGATGTCGTGGAGGAAGTCGAGGCGGTCGAAGCGGCGGTTGATCTCGGCCGCGACCGGGATCGAGCGGGCGTTGGCCAGGGAGCAGAAGTCCCCCCCGGGGCAGCAGATCATGTCGGTCAGCAGGCCGATGTTGGGGGTGGCCAGACGCTGGCCGCGCAGGGCCTGCCAGAGGGGATAGAGGTCCCCCTGGCGCACGTGTGGCAGGAGCAGATTCTGGTCGTGGGTGGTGCGGATCTCGTCGAAGCTGTAGCGCTCCGCCAGATCGGCCACCGCCTCCATCTGCTCCGCGGTGATGTCCCCGGGCGGGGCGTCGGGTGCCTTGAGGGAGACGAACACGGCGCGGTAGCCCGGGGCCCTGTGGTCGGCCGTGTTCTGGCGGACCCAGTCGGCGAATTCCCGGTCCTGGGCCTGGTGCTCGGCGAAGGTGCGGTCCGCGGCGGCCGCGGGGTCGAAGGGGGGTGGCGCGAAGAAGGCCGAGACCCGGTCGATCTCCTTCTGCGGCAGCTCCAGCACGCTGTCCCGGATCTTCTCCCACTCCTTGCGGACCATCCCGGCGAAGCGCTTGGCCCCCAGGCTGCTGACCAGGATCTTGATCCTGGCCTTGTACTTGTTGTCGCGCCGGCCGTGCAGGTTGTAGACCCGGACGATCGCCTCCAGCCAGGAGAGCAGGTGGCGCTTCTCGGCGAACTCGGTCACCACCGAGGCCAGCATCGGGGTGCGGCCCAGGCCGCCACCGGCGAGGATGCGGAAGCCGGTCTCGCCCGCCTCGTTGCGGACGATGTAGACGCCGATGTCGTGGACCGGTACCGCGGCGCGGTCCTTCGCCGCCCCGGAGACGGCGATCTTGAACTTGCGCGGCAGGTAGATGAATTCGGGGTGGAAGGTGGACCACTGGCGGATGATCTCGCAATAGGGGCGCGGGTCCTCGATCTCGTCCGGGGCCACCCCGGCCAGGGGGTCGGAGGTGACGTTGCGGATGCAGTTGCCGCTGGTCTGGATGGCATGCATCTGCACCTCGGCCAGCTCGGCCAGGATATCCGGCACCCGCTCCAGTTCCGGCCAGTTGAACTGGATGTTCTGGCGGGTGCTGAAGTGGCCGTAGCCCTTGTCGTAGGTACGGGCGATGTGGGCCAGTCTGCGCATCTTGCGGCTGTCGAGGGTGCCGTAGGGGATGGCCACCCGCAGCATCGGGGCGTGTTTCTGGATGTAGAGGCCGTTCATCAGCCGCAGGGCCAGGTATTCATCCTCACCCAGTTCACCGGCGAGATAGCGCCGGGTCTGGTCGCGGAACTCCTCTACCCGCTCATCGACGATGCTCTGGTCGTAGTGGTCGTACTGATACATGGCTCTTGCAGGACCGCTGCCTGGATCGGGCCGGTCAACATAGCAGAGGCGCTTTATTCTGAAAAGGAATTTGTTTTTCTATCATTATAACTTCTGGTTCGTTATGGACGCCCCTTCAGGGCAGGTGCGGGCGGGCCAGATAATCGTGGCTGCGCATCTCCTCCAGCCTGCTGACGGTACGCTGGAAGGGCTCCTGCAGGCGGGTCCCCCGGTAGAGCCGATCGGGGGGTGCGGCGGCCGAGATCACCAACTTCACGTTGCGGTCGTAGAACTCGTCCACCGCGGTCATCAGGCGCCGGGCGCGATCCTCGTCCGCTTCGCCGAGTACCGGGATGTCGGAGATGAGCACGGTGTGGAATTCCCGTGCGATCTCGATGTAGTCGGCGGCGCCCCGGGGGCCGTCGCACAGGGCATGGAAGTCGAACCAGACCACTCCCTCCCCGCAGCGGACCGTGGGGATACTGCGTCCCAGGATCTCCAGAGTGGTCCCTTCGGTCCCCGGCTCGGTACACAGGTGCTCGAAATTGTGCCGCATCATCTCCCGGGCGGCGGCATCCAGCGGGCTGTGATAGATCTCGGCCCGCTCGAGCTCCCGCAGGCGGTAGTCCACCGGGCTGTCGACATGGATCACTTCGGTGTGCTCCCGGATCAGCGCGATGGCGGGCAGGAAGCGGTCACGCTGCAGCCCGTCCCGGTAGAGCTCTTCCGGGGGCTGGTTGGAGGTCGCGACCAGGGTCACGCCCCGTTCGAACAGTGCTTCTAGGAGGCCGCCCAGGAGCATCGCGTCGGCGATGTCGGTGACATGGAACTCGTCGAAGCAGAGCACGCGGCAGTGCCGGGAGAGCTCATCGGCCACCCGGGACAGGGGATTGACCGTCTCCCGGTGTGCCTTCAGGGCGTCATGGACCTCCTGCATGAAGCGATGGAAGTGGACCCGCCGCTTCTCCCGGAACGGCAGTGTGGCATAGAAGCAGTCCACCAGGTAGGTCTTGCCGCGCCCCACCCCGCCCCAGAGATAGAGGCCCCTGACCGGCCGCGAATGGTCCTGGCGGGAGCGGCCCGGAAGAAGGCTCAGCAGGTGGAAGCGGGGTCGGCTCTGCGGGGCCTGGAGCAGGGCGTGATAGAGTCGCTGGAGATAGGCGACCACCCGCTCCTGGGCGGGGTCGTGGCTGAATCCACTGCGCTGAAGGTCACGCTGATAACGGTCCCAGGGTGTCATCGGATGGTCTCGTGCCGTTTCGCCG
>RFJX01000278.1 GCA_003694425.1 Gammaproteobacteria bacterium | reverse complement strand
GCGCCGGAAGCCTGCCATCGTTGGCGAACACCGCATAGGCCCGCGCCAGCTGCAGGCAGCTCACCGACAATCCGTACCCGAAGGCGATGGTCGCCTGCTCCGCCTCTCCCCAGTCACGCCAGTCGGCCAGGCGCCCGGCGGCCTCGCCCGGGAAGCCGGCCCCCGGGATCTGGCCGAAGCCGACCGCAAAGTACATATCCCACAGCCTCTCCGGCGCCAGCGAGAGGGCCACCTTGGCGGCCCCCACGTTGCTGGACTTGCGGATCACGTCGGCAATGGTGATCCGGCCGTAGTTGTGGCTGTCACTGATCCGGTGACGGCCGATGGCGAGGCTCCCCGGACTGGTGTCGATCAGGCTCCGCGGCGTCCACGCACCGGTCTCCAGGGCGGCCGCAATGGTGAAGGGCTTGATCGTGGAGCCGGGTTCCAGCAGATCGGTGACCGCCCGGTTGCGGAAATACTCGCTCTTGAGCCCACTGCGGTTGTTGGGGTTGAACGAGGGCTGGTTGACCAGGGCCAGGACCTCACCACTGCGGGGGTCCAGCAGCACCAGTGAGCCGCCCCGGGCCTGGTGCCGGCTCACCGCCGCCTGCAGCTCCCGGTAGGCCAGATACTGGAGCCGGCGATCGATGCTCAGGAACAGATCCTCCCCCCTGCGCATCGGCCGGATCCCCTCCACATCCTCGATCACCCGCCCCTTGCCATCCTTGATCACCTGCTTCAGGCCCGGCTCGCCCCGCAGCCGCTGGTCGAAGGTGAGTTCGAGCCCTTCCTGCCCCTGATCGTCCACATTGGTGAAGCCGATCACGTGGGCGGCCATCTCCCCGGCCGGATAGTAGCGCCGGAATTCGCGCTGCAGCGCCACCCCGGGGATGTCCAGGGCCATGACCCGGGCCGCCTCGGGGGGAGGCACATGGCGCTTGAGATAGACGAACTCCCTCCGCTTCCTGGGCTCCAGGATCGCCGCCAGCCGATCCGGTTTCATGCCCAGGACGGCGGCCAGGGCCGGCCACTGGTGTCGCGCCTGGAGGAGCCGGCGCGGATTGGCCCAGACCGAACTGACCGGGGTGCTGATCGCCAGCGGCTCGCCATGACGGTCCCGGATCACACCGCGGTGGGCGGGGATTTCCACTACCCGCAGGGAGCGGGCGTCACCCCGGTCCTGCAGGAAGTCCTTGCGCAGGAACATCAGGTCCACGCTGCGCCAGGCCAGGATACCGGCGGCAGCCAGGAAGAAGGTCTGCAGCACGCGGCGGCGCATGAGGCTGGCCCCGTTCATGGCGTCACCAGCACGATGTCCGCGGCGGCTGGGGCCCGCATGCCCAGCCGTTCATGGGCCAGCTCGACGATGCGGGCATGGGTCGCCCAGGTGGCCTGTTCCAGCTGCAGCCGGCCCCATTGCTCCTCGATCCGGTCCGCCTCCCGCTGGGCGGACTGCAGCTGGGCGAAGAGGCGGCGCGAATCCTGCCGGCTCTTGACCACCAGGAGGGCGCTGCCCAGCACCAGCAGGAGGAGGACGCATACGGTTGCCAGGCGCATCATGCCGCCACCCTTTCGGCCACCCTGAGGATGGCGCTGCGCGCCCTGCGGTTGCGTGCCAGCTCCTGCTCTCCCGGCCGCAGCGGACGGCCGATGATGCGCAGCCGTGGCCGGTAGTGACCCGCCGGCACCGGCAGGTCCGGGGGCAGAGAGGCCCCCACCGCCTGTTCCCGCATGAACCGCTTGACCAGGCGGTCCTCCAGAGAATGGAAGCTGATCACGGCCAGCCGGCCTCCGGCGCCCAGCAGGTCGCAGGCCTGTGCCAGGGCCGCCTCCAGCAGCTCCAGCTCGCGGTTGATGTGGATGCGGATGGCCTGGAAGCAGCGGGTGGCCGGATGCTGGTCACGCGGCCAGCGCGGGTGGGCGGCCGCGATCACCTCCGCCAGCCGGGTGGTGGTCTCGATCGGGGCGACGCGCCGCTCCCGCTCGATGGCCCGCGCGATCCGCCGGGCATAACGCTCCTCGCCATAGTCGTGGAAGACGCGCGCCATCTCCTCCCGCGAGGCCCGGCGCAGCCACGCCGCGGCCGGTTCTCCGCTGCCGGGGTCCATGCGCATGTCGAGCGGGCCTTCACGGCTGAAGCTGAACCCGCGCTCCCCCTGATCGAGTTGTGGCGAGGAGATACCCAGGTCCAGCAGGATGCCGGCGACCGCCCCCAGCACCCCGGCGCGGCGGGCGATGCGCTCCATCTGGTCGAAGGTGGCGTGATGCATCTGCAGTCTGGGGTCCTGCTCCTGCAGCCTGCGGCCGGCCGCCACCGCCTCCGGATCGCGGTCCAGCGCCAGCAGTCGCCCCTGCGGTCCCAGGCGATCGAGGATCCGGCGTGCGTGGCCGCCGCGGCCGAAGGTGCCGTCGATATAGACGCCGTCAGGGATGATCTTCAAGGCCTCACAGACCTCCTCCGGCATGACCGGAAGATGCTCATGCGCATCCTGCTCCAGCTCTGCATTCATCGACCCGGCTCACAGGGAGAGGCCGCGCAGCGGCTCCGGGGCCTCGGCGGAATCCGCCCCCACCTGCTGCAGCCATTCGTCACGCTGTCGATTCCAGTTCGCCTCATCCCAGATCTCGAATTTGTTCCCCTGTCCCAGCACCACCACCTGCTTGGTGATCCCGGCATAGTCCCGCAACTGCTGGGGCAGGAGGATCCGGCCGTGCCCGTCCAGCTCACAGTCGGTGGCGTAGCCGCGCATCATCTGCTTGGTACGCCTGCTCTGCCGATTGAAGTCCGACAGGGCGGAGAGCTTGGTCTCGATCAGCTCCCAGTCGGGCAGCGGGTAGAGCCACAGACAGTGGTCCAGCGGGTTGAGCGTCAGCACCAGGGCATTGCCGCACTGCTCCGCCAGCCGCTCACGATAGCGGCTGGGGATGGCCATGCGCCCCTTGGCATCAAGGGAAAGTGTGCTGAAGCCCCGGAACATGATCCCCCTGCCGTCCCCCGCGTGATCCACATTTACCCACTTTGTCCCACATTGCAGAACTATAGGGAGTGACCCACGCAAAAGTCAAGGAAATCCGGGGGCAATTCTTACTTTCCGAACAGTAACTTACGCCACCGTTTGCAGGGCTGACCAGACCACTTCCAACAGAAGGATTAACTAATCATGTCGATGCAATTCGTACTTAATGTTGAACATTAACTTTGACAGGCTGACCTTCCGATTCCGGTATGGTTCCGGCCAATCCCGGAAGGAAGAAGCGGGCCCCGGGTGGGAGAGCGCCGGAGTCCCGGCAACCACAAGACCACCCTGCCACCAGTTTCCTGTATCCGGGCAGACCTCCGCGCGGAGGGTGATGCGGGGCGGTCCGGCATGCGTCGAAAGCCGCGCCATTCGCCTTTGACCGAGGGAGTTGCGGGAATGCGCCTTGCCGGATCCGGACAGACCCTTTTCCCCGGGCCTGGCCACGGGAAGGAGGAGGAAGCCGGCCTGTAAGCCGGGTTCTGTACCCTCCCCGGAGGGAGGGCGGTGACCATTCATCTGCGACCCATGTCGCCATGGGCCTGTTGCGACCTACCCGGGAACCCGCGCGGACCACGCGGCGCCTGACGGCTCGTTCCCCTATTTGGTCTTGCTCCGGGTGGGGTTTACCCTGCCACCGGCGTTGGCCGGCGCGGTGCGCTCTTACCGCACCTTTTCACCCTTGCCGCCCGCCTCGCGGCGGGGTAGGCGGTCTGTTTTCTGTGGCACTTTCCGTAGGCTCACGCCCCCCAGGTGTTACCTGGCACCCTGTCCTGTGGAGCCCGGACTTTCCTCCGCGGCCCCCGAGGGGACCACGGCGGCCACCCGGCCGGCTTCCTCGTTGCGATCATACTCGCATTCACATGAGACCAACATGGCCGGGGCCGGTTCCTGGCAGAACAAGAGTGAGTACCCACTCAGTCACCCTGGATCCAGCCGTAGATGCGGGAGCGGGGGATGCCGGTGAGCCGGCTCACCAGGGCCGCGGCCCTGGAGGCCGGCAGGTGCTCGAGGGCCAGGGCCAGGGCCTCCCGGGCACGCCCCTCATCTCCCGTCTCCTCCGGGGCGCCGGCCACGACCAGCACCACCTCGCCCCGCTGCTGCTCCGGCTCCTCCCGGACCCTCCGCGACAGCTCCGCGGAGGTCGAAAGGATGAAGGTCTCGTGCACCTTGGTCAGCTCCCGGGCGAGGCAGACCTCCCGTTGCGGGCCGAAGGCGCGGACCAGGTCCTCCAGCGCGTCGGCCAGGCGTCTGCCCGTCTCGAGCAGGATCAGGGTTCGTGGCTCTCCGGCCAGGGCCTGCAGACGCCGGAGGCGCGGGCCATGGCGCGCGGGCAGGAAACCCTCGAAGGTGAAGCGATCGGTAGGCAGGCCGGATCCGGCCAGCGCGGCGAGTGGCGCACTTGGGCCGGGCACGACCCGGACCGGGACTCCGGACTGGTGGGCGGCGCGTACCAGCCGGTAGCCCGGGTCGCTGACCAGAGGCATGCCGGCATCCGGTATGAGCGCCAGCGAGGCCCCCTCGCGCAACTGCCGGATCAGTTCCGGGACCAGCCGCTCCTCGTTGTGTTCGTGACAGGCGAGCAGCGGGGTGGTGATGCCGAAATGGCTCAACAGCCGTCGCGAGACGCGGGTGTCCTCCGCCAGGACCCGGTCGACCGCAGCCAGGACCTGGCGCGCCCGGGGCGAGAAATCACCCAGATTGCCGATCGGCGTGGCCACCAGATAGAGGGTACCCCGCTCGATTGACACCCCGGCATCCCCTCCGGATACTTCCGCCATGTCACTCACCTCCGCGCCCACGTTCCCGCACATTATGCCCCGCCGCCTGCTGATCCCGCTGCTGATCCTCCTGGCCCTGCTGCTTGCCGCCTGTGCCCCGGCGGTGAAACCGCCGCCCGCGGGACCGAGCGCCGAGGAGCTGGCCGCCCGGCGCCTCGAGAGTGGCGACTTCGCCGGCGCCGCCCGGGACTTCCTCGAGCTGGCACGCGGCAGTAGCGGGGAGGCCGCCACGAGATACCGGCTGTTCGCGGCCGAGGCCCTCCTGCGTTCCGGCGACACCGGTGCGGCCGGGGTGCTGCTCGACGAGATCCGGACCAAGGTCCCGGTGCTGCAGGCCTGGCAGGCCCTGCTCCAGGCCATGCTGGCGCAGCAGCGCCAGCAGCCGGGGAAGGTGGCCACCCTGCTGGCCGGGATCGACCCGCAGCTGCTGCCTTCGCGCCTGCTGCCGGACCTCTACCGACTGCAGGCCCGCAGCTTCGAGGCCTCCGGCAACGGCCTGGAGGCGGCCCGGGCAAGGGTGCGGCTCGATGCGTTGCTGGGACCGGAGGAGCAGCAGGCCAACCGCCTGGCCGTCTGGGAGGCGCTCAACCGTTACAATTCCCAGGTCCTGGAAGGGTTGCGTCCGGACCCCGATCCGGTCCTCGACGGCTGGATCGAGCTGTCGGTCCTGGCCCGGCGCGAATCGGGCAGCGCCCTGAGGCTGCGGCAGGCCCTGGCCGACTGGAGCAGCCGCCATCCGGGCCATCCGGCCGCAGAGACCATCCTCCCCCAGCTGGAGCAGATGGTACAGGCGCTGGACATCCAGGTCGCACAGCTGGCGGTGCTGCTGCCCCTGAGCGGACGGCTGGCTACCGCCGCACAGGCCATTCGCGACGGGATGGTCATGGCCTGGTTCGAGGCACCGGAGGGGGAGCGGCCGGTGATGCGCTTCTACGACACCACGACCCGGGGCGCGGTCGACGCCTACCAGCAGGCGGCGGCCGACGGCGCCGACGCCGTGGTCGGCCCCCTCGCCAAGGAGGAAGTGGAAAGGCTGGCGGGACTGGAGCAGCTCCCGCTGCTCACCCTGGCCCTGAACCAGGTCCCCGGCGCCGCCTCCGGGCGCCGTGACCAGCCGCTGCGCCTGGCCCAGTTCGGTCTGGTGCCGGAGGACGAGGCGGCACAGGCCGCGGAGCGGGCCTGGTTCGACGGTCACCTGCGCGGTCTGGTACTGGTGCCCGAGGGGGAGTGGGGGCAACGGGTCCTGCAGGCCTTCCGGGGACGGCTGGTGGAGCTGGGTGGCGAGCTGGTCGATTTCCGTGCCTACGACCCGGAACAGCGCGACCTCGGCCCGCCGGTCAAGGCCCTGCTGGGGATCGATGAGGCCGAACACAGACGCGCCGCACTGCAACGTCTGATCGGCGAAAGGCTCCACTTCGAGCCACGCCGGCGCCAGGATGCCGATTTCGTCTTCCTCGCAGCCCGCCACATACCCGCCCGTCAGCTGATCCCCCAGCTGCGCTTCCATCATGCCGAGGACCTTCCCGTCTACGCGACCTCCCACCTCTTCCGGCCGGGGATGGACAGCGAGGCGGCACGGGACCTGGAAGGGGTGATCTTCGGTGACATGCCCTGGCTGATCGATCCCCGCAGCCGTGACCGGACCCTGTATGCCCTGATCAGCAATGCCTGGCCCCGCCGCGCCCTGAGCCAGGGGCGTCTGTTCGCCCTGGGGATCGACGCCTTCCGTCTCCTGCCCCGACTGGGCCGGCTGCACGTCTCCGCAACGGCCCGGTTCGAGGGCCAGACCGGGATGCTGTACATGGACGAGGGCGGCCGCATCCACCGCCTGCTGAGCTGGGCCCGGCTGGAGGAGGGCGAGCCGGTGCTGCTGGACCAGCCGCAACGCTGATGGTTGCCAGGGCACGCGGCGAATGGGCCGAGTCGCTCGCCCTGGACTATCTGACCGGCCGGGGCCTGACGCCGCGCGAGCGCAATG
>RFJX01000277.1 GCA_003694425.1 Gammaproteobacteria bacterium | reverse complement strand
CGCCAGGCCACCCGCCAGCTGCTGCAGCGGGCCGGACTCGGGGGGCTGGTGGCGGCCGGCCGCTGACAGGGAGGGCGGGAGCACAAGCGCGCCGTGATATCCTTGCACCCTTCAGCCAGGCCGGACACCTCCTTGCGCGGCGACAGATGAACGGACAATCGCAATACGCGGCGGACCTCGCCTACCAGGAACGGGCCCTGCAGGGGGTCTCCCGCACCTTTGCCCTGACCATCCCCACCCTGCCGGACCCGCTGGAGCGGGTCGTAGGCAACGCCTATCTGCTCTGCCGCCTGGCCGATACGGTGGAGGACGAACCTGCGATCGACCCGGCCCGCAAGCGGGAGCTCTCGGAGCAGTTCATCGCCGTGGTGAGGGGGGATGTGGAACCTGCGGCCTTCTCCGAGGCCTGCCTCCCGCTCCTCTCCGACAGCACCAGCCCCGACGAACAGGAACTGGTCCGCCGCACCGACGCGGTGATCCGCATCACCCACAGCTTCACGGTCAGCCAGCGAAGGGCGCTCGAGCGCTGTGTAGCGATCATGGCCCGCGGGATGTCGGACTATCAGGAGTGCGAGACCCTGGAAGGGCTGCCCGATCTCCCCGCCATGGACCGTTACTGTTACTTCGTCGCCGGGGTGGTGGGGGAGATGCTGACAGAGCTCTTCTGCGACCACGACGAGGCGATCGCGCGCCATCGCAAGGAACTGATGCCTCTGGCGGTCTCCTTCGGGCAGGGGTTGCAGATGACGAACATCCTCAAGGACATCTGGGACGATCGGCGCCGGGGTGCCTGCTGGCTGCCGCAGGATGTGTTCCGCATGCATGGCTTCTCCCTGGGGCGGCTGCGGCCGGGTTGCGACGACCCCCGCTTCCTCGCCGGCATGGGCGAACTGATCGGCATTGCCCGCCATCATCTGGAGGAGGCGCTGGAATACACCCTGCTGATCCCCGCGCACCAGGCGGGGATCCGGCGTTTCTGCCTCTGGGCCCTGGGAATGGCGGTTCTGACCCTGCGCCGGATCAACGGGCGAAGGGACTTCAGCGATGCCGGTCAGGTCAAGATCTCGCGGCGCAGCGTGCGCACCACGGTGGCCGTTACCAGCGCCCTGGCACGCTACGACGGGGCCCTGCGGCTGCTCTTCGCCACGGCCTGCCGGGGTTTGCCCAGGAGCGGCATTCGTGAGAAACTCTGCGCCGGCCGGGAGCGGTCCGTCTGAATCCGCAACCGGCAACAATATCAAGGGATTGTTGCGGGAGTATGACATCCCGCGAGAAAGCGATAACAAGCCGCCGTCAGGACGCTGCAAGAACAAGAAGCCGTACCTGTTCAGCCACCAGGGGAGCAACCGATGTCTTGGCAAGCCAGTCACAGTGTCAGTGAAGATGCCGTGATGCCCGGCGGCACCGGCGAGGTCCGTCAGCTCAGGCCCTATACTCTGGAAGACTCCGTGCTGGCCGCGCGGGAGGGACTGCTGCGCGAGCAGCAGCCGGATGGCCACTGGGTCTACGAGCTGGAGGCCGACTGCACCATCCCGGCCGAATACATCCTGATGAACCACTTCCTCGGGGAGGTGGACGAGGAACTCGAACGCCGGATCGCCGTCTATCTGCGCCGGCACCAGATGGAGGAGGGGGGCTGGCCGCTCTTTCACGGCGGAGACTTCGACCTGAGCTGCTCGGTCAAGGCCTACTACGCCCTCAAGCTGGTCGGTGACGACCCGCGGGCCCCCCACATGGTCAGGGCCCGCAACCTGATCCTCAACCACGGGGGCGCCGCCCACGCCAACGTCTTCACCCGCATCACCCTGGCCCTGTTCGAGCAGGTCCCCTGGCGTGCCACCCCGTTCATTCCGGCCGAGGTGATCCTGCTGCCGAAGTGGTTCCCGTTCCATATCAGCAAGGTGGCCTACTGGTCGCGGACGGTGATGGTGCCCCTGTTCGTGCTCACCACCCTGAAGCCGAAGGCGGCAAACCCGCGCGGCGTGGACATCCGCGAACTCTTCGTCACCCCGCCCGAGGAGGAGCAGAACTACTTCCGCTTCACCAGCACCCTGAGCCGGGCCTTCTATTTCCTGGACCGTGCCGGGACCCTGCTGGAGAAGCTGGTGCCCGCCTTTCTCCGTCGCTACGCCATCCGCCGCTGCGAGAAGTGGTTCATCGAGCGCATGAACGAGAACCACGGCATCGGCGGGATCTTTCCGGCCATGGTCAACGTCCTCGAGTCGCTCGCGGTGCTGGGGTATCCGCCCGATCACCCCCTGCGCAGGCAGGCGCGCGAGGCCATCGAACGCCTGCTGGTCGAGAACGGAGACGAGGCCTACTGCCAGCCCTGCGTCTCTCCGGTCTGGGACACCGCCCTGGCGGCCCAGGCCCTGCTGGAGAGTGGCCCGGCCGATGACCCGGCGTTGCGCAAGGGGCTGCAATGGCTGCGTGATCGTCAGCTCAGAGACGAGCCGGGTGACTGGCGCGAGGCATGCCCCGGACTGGAGGGTGGCGGCTGGGCCTTCCAGTACAGCAATTACTTCTATCCGGACCTGGACGACACCTCGATGGTGGGCTGGGCCCTGCACCGGGCCAGCCCGCAGGAGCACGCCGATGCCCTGCGCCGTGCCGCCGCCTGGACTGCCGGCATGCAGTCGAAGAATGGCGGCTTCGGATCCTTCGAGGTGGACAATACCCAGTATTATCTCAACGCCATCCCCTTCGCCGACCACGGGGCCCTGCTGGATCCGCCCACCGCCGATGTGACCGGGCGTTGTATCGCCCTGCTCTCGCTGGTGGATCGGGAGGCCTATGCCGACAACATCGAGCGCGCCATCGCCTTCCTCCGCCAGGAGCAGGAGGAGGACGGCTCCTGGTTCGGACGCTGGGGCACCAATTACATCTACGGTACCTGGTCGGTCCTGACCGCCCTCGAGGTGGCCGGGGTGGACATGAGCGCCGGATGGGTCCGGCGGGCGGTCGAGTGGCTGCTCGAGGTCCAGAACGAGGACGGCGGCTGGGGCGAAGGGAACGACAGCTACTATCCGCCGAGGCACCGCCGGCCCCACCGCAGCACCCCCTATCAGACCGCCTGGGCCCTGCTCGGGCTCATGGCCGCCGGTGAGGGCCGCTCCGGTGCGGTGCAGCGGGGCGCCGACTGGCTGATCCGCCACCAGCGCGGTGACGGGCTGTGGCGCGACGAGAGCTTCACCGCCCCCGGTTTTCCGCGGGTCTTCTATCTGAAGTATCACGGCTACAACCGCTACTTCCCGCTCTGGGCCCTGGCCAGGTTCCGCCGTCTGCAGACGGCCCCGGCCGGCTGAACGCCATCGCCCGGGGCCTCGCGCCCCGGGACCATCCGGTACAATTGCACCCCGTACTTCGCTGATGGGTGCCGAGGCAGCACGGATTCCCTTGATTCATCCGCCCTCCACAACCTGCCGGAACGGTTCGACCGGGGTCGTCGCCGCCCTGCCCGCCGAATACCGCGCCATCCCCCGCCGCCGGGAGCTGCTCCCCTGCCTCAGCGGCATGGGCGCTGCCCGGGCGGGGGAGGCGGCCCGCAAACTGCTGGAGTGCGGGGCGGG
>RFJX01000276.1 GCA_003694425.1 Gammaproteobacteria bacterium | reverse complement strand
GGGCGCATCCTGCGGGACGAGGGCGACTACCTGCACGCCATCTTCACGACTCCGCTGTTCCGGTTCACCGATGACCTGGAATGTCGACTGGATCGCCAGGCGGGGCTGATCCATCTGCGTTCGGCCTCCCGCGTGGGCCACTGGGACCTCGGCGCCAACCGGCGGCGGGCAGAGCGGCTGCGTGCGGCCTTCACCGGTGAGGCGACCGCCTCACGCCCGGACCGGTCCGCCGCGGGAACGATACAGAACGGGGAGCCGTGAGTGAACGCTGCAGCGTCATCGACCAGGAACAGGCCCGGTCTCCCTGCCATCCCATCCGGGAGGAGATCCCGGCGCGCGGCCAGATCTCGCCGCCGGCGCCGGAAATCGTGACCGGACCGGTTCGGTGACGGGCGGTCAGCGGATCCGCACCGGCCTCCCCCACTCCCCCTCGAAGAAGTTCTCGCCCAGCGGCCGCCGCTGCCTGGGCGCGGTCTCCCGCTCCCGCTGGGCCTCGTCCATCTCCTGCAGCGACAACTGGTAGCCCAGGGTGATCATCGCCATCGGTTCCACCTGTTCGGGGATGGAGAACTCCTCGCGCAGCCTGGCGGCATCGAAGCCCCCCATCTGGTGGGCCATGATCCCCAGCGCGGTGGCCTGGAGCACCAGGCTCATGCTGGCGGCGCCGGTGTCGTAGGCCGCCCAGCGGTTGGGCTTGCCATTGTGGCTGAACAGGGTATCGGCGGTTGCCAGCAGGAGCACCGGCGCGGCCCCGGCCCAGCTCCGGTTGCCTTCCGCCAGGCAGGAGAAGGCGCGCCACCATGCCGGCTCGTCGGCGATGCGGTCCCAGACGATGAAGCGCCACGGCTGGTCCCCGTAACAGGAGGGGGCCCAGCGGGCCGCTTCCAGCATCGCCAGCAGGTCCTCCCGGGCCACCGGCCGGTCCGGGTCGTAGGCCCGGCCGCTCCAGCGGCGGGCCATGAGTGGATGGATGGGGACCGCGGTGTGGGCGTTCTTCTCGAACATGATCTGGCCCTCCGGCTTGATGCAGTGACCCGATAGTACGAATAATGGTTGAACCATGACAACAGAATCACCAGCAGCGGTCCGGGAGGCGGGGGAGACCCTGGCCGCCCTGCGCGAGGGTCTGGAGGCGGTCATCCAGGGCCAGGCGCGCACCATCCGCCACCTGCTGGCCGCCTTCATCACCGGCGGTCACGTCCTGCTCGAGGACTATCCCGGCACCGGCAAGACGACGCTGGCCAAGGCCCTGGCCCGTTCGGTGGAGGCGGAATTCCGCCGGGTCCAGTTCACCCCGGACCTGCTGCCGGCCGACATCCTCGGCGTCACCATCTTCGAACCCGATGCCCGGCAGTTCCGCTTCCACGCCGGCCCGGTCTTCACCAACATCCTCCTCGCCGACGAGATCAACCGCGCCTCGCCACGCACCCAGTCCGCCCTGCTGGAGGCGATGGAGGAGCGGCAGGTGACGATCGACGGGAGGCGGCGGGAGCTGCCGGAGCTGTTCTTCGTCATCGCCACCCAGAATCCGATCGAGTTCCACGGCACCTACCCCCTGCCCGAGGCGCAGCTCGACCGCTTCGCCATGCGCCTGGGGATGGGCTATGTCACGGTGGAACAGGAGATCGAGATCCTGATCCGCCGGGAACGCCCCGGCGACCTGCTGGACGAGCTGCATCCCTGTGCCGATCCGGCCGCCATCCTCGCCCTGCGCCGCGCCGCGGGAAGGGTCCGGCTCAGCGACGAACTGCGCCGTTACATCGTCGAACTGGTCGCCGCCACCCGCGACCACCCAGGCATCCGCATGGGGGCCAGCCCCAGGGCATCCCTGGTCCTGATGAAGGCCGCCCAGGCGCTCGCGCTCCAGGACGGCCTGGAGTTCGTCACCCCGGACCATGTCCAGGAACTGGTGATGCCGGTGATCGCCCATCGCCTGCTGGCGGAGGGAGCGGACGCCAGCGTGGCCGGTTCCGCGCTCACCGACATCCTCACCCGGACACCGGTCCCGCGCTAAAATGGCCGCGACCTGACCCACACCCTACGCGGGAGAAATCGACTGATGGACACCCTCATCCACGCAATGAAGGACTTCCTGCGCATGGAGTCCGCCGGCGGCATCCTGCTGATGCTGGCGGCAGTGCTGGCCATGGTGCTGGCCAACTCACCGCTGGCCCCGGTCTATCATGGATTGCTCCACCTGCCCGTCGAAGTCCGGGTGGGAAACCTGGAGATCGCCAAACCGTTCCTGCTCTGGATCAACGACGGCCTGATGGCGATATTCTTCTTTCTGGTCGGCCTGGAGCTGAAGCGGGAGCTGCTGGAGGGCGAGCTGGCCGGTCCCGGGCAGATCGTCCTGCCTCTGTTCGCAGCGGCGGGGGGCATGCTCGTGCCGGCCCTGGTCTACCTCCTTTTCAACCACGAAGACCCTGTGTCCCGTGCCGGCTGGGCCATCCCGACGGCAACCGACATCGCCTTCGCCCTCGGGGTGCTGGCCCTGCTGGGCTCGAAGGTGCCCAACGCCCTCAAGGTCTTCCTGGTCTCCCTGGCGATCTTCGATGACCTCGGCGCGATCGTCATCATTGCCATGTTCTATACCGCCGACCTCTCGATGACCGGCCTTGCTGTCGCGCTCGTCTGTCTGGTCCCGCTGTTCATTCTCAACCGCAGGAAGGTGGTCGAGACCCCTCCCTACCTGCTGCTGGGGGCGGTGATGTGGGTGGCCCTGCTCAAGTCCGGAGTCCATGCCACCCTGGCCGGCGTGGCTGTCGCCCTGTTCATTCCCCTGCGCAATCCGCAGCAGCCGGAGCACTCTCCCTTGCGCGAGCTGGAGCACGGTCTGCATACCGCAGTGGCCTTCGGCATCCTGCCTCTGTTCGCCTTCGCCAACGCCGGGATCCCGCTCGGCGACAACGGGCTTGCCTCATTCCTGCACACGGTACCACTGGGCATCGCCCTGGGGCTGCTCGTGGGCAAGCCGATCGGCGTATTGGGCGCTTCCTGGCTGTGCCTGCGGCTGGGCATGGCAACACTGCCGATGGGAATGACCTGGCCGCGCCTTGCCGGAGTCGGCATGCTCTGCGGCATCGGCTTCACCATGAGCCTGTTCATCGGCTCCCTGGCCTTCAATACCGGCGGGACCAGCCTGCCCTTCGACGAGCGCACCGGGATCGTCGCCGGCTCCCTGATCTCCGCGCTGGCCGGTTACTTCTGTCTGCGCCACGCCCTCAGAGATGCCCGCTGAGCGTACCCGCCATCCGGCACGGGAAGGCCGGGGGTGGCCGCTCCCGCTGCAGACCGGCTGATGCCGCCCGAGGCCCTCGGCAGCGGTATCCTGCTCGGCCTCTCCGCCGGCCTGGCCCCCGGCCCGCTGTTCACCCTGGTGGTGTCCGAGACACTTCGGCACGGCGCCGCCTCCGGGATCCGGGTCGCCATGGCGCCGCTGATCACCGATCTGCCCATCATCGCCGTCACCCTGCTCCTGGTGGTCGAGCTCTCCGGGTTCCGGGAGATCGGTGCCATCCTGTCGCTGGTCGGCGCCGGGTTCATCCTCTACCTCGCGGTGGATACCCTGCGGGCCGGGGAAGGCACCGCGGCCGAACCTGCGGATCGCACCCGGCCGCGTTCCCTGCTCAGGGGGGTGCTGGTGAACGCCCTGAGCCCCCATCCCTACCTGTTCTGGCTGGGGATCGGCGGCCCCCTCATGCTCCGGGCCAGCCGGCACGGGCTGCTGGGGCCGGTGCTGTTCGTGGGAGGATTCTATCTCTGCCTGGTCGGTTCCAAGGTGGCTCTCGCAGTGCTCGTCGGCCGGTCACGGAGGTTCCTTGAAGGGCGAGCCTACCGCTCCACCCTGCGCCTGCTTGCCCTGCTGCTGGTGCTGCTGGCCCTCGGTCTGATCCGGGACGCCGTCACGACGCTCACCTGAAGGGCGGGGAAGCCCCGGGGGAAGACGCCCGCTGTACAACAGCCGGCAGGCCAGCATCAGGAAGGCGGCCGACCAGGCGGCCGCGGCCAGCCCCAGCAGGACCTGGCCCTGGTCCGGCCGCAGTACGGCGGCCAGTCGCAGAAGGACAGCCGCGGCGATCAGTGCCGTTCCCGGCAGCGGGAGCCGGCTTGCCTGCGGGGGTAGCCTGCGGCGCTGCAGGTCGGCCCGCAGCATGACGTTCCAGGTCAGCGTACCCATGGCCCCGACGGTGACGCCGTGCAACAGCACCCAGGGGGCGCGACCGGACAGGAGCTCCAGCCCCAGCAGCAACAGGCCGATGGCCAGCCAGCCGTAGCCGGCACCGAGGCACCAGAGGTCCGGGCGGCCCCGGCAAAGCCACAGGCGCCAGCGCCAGAGCCGCACCGCCACCAGTCCGGCCGCAGTCAGCGTCAGCAAACCGGCCGGCCAGGCAACCGGCAGCAGGCTGGTGGCAGCCGCCGTCCCCAGACAGAGGATGAGGGCCCCTTCCAGCCGGGGCTGCACCCTGGCCGCCGGTTCCATGCCGAGGCGGTTGAGCGCACCGGCGGCGGCCGGGGCGATGATCCGGCCGCCCATGAAGGCCATGATCCAGGCGAACAGCAGGACCGCGGTCAGAGAGGTGTTCGGCGCCACCGCCCAGCCATGCATCCAGGCCAGGTCCGAGAGGGGCGCCGAGAGGCCCAGCAGCAGAATCAGCAGCGCCAGACTCTCATTGCGCAGCTTGCGCCCCTTGCCCAGGAACCGGGGTGCCACGATCGCGATCAGAAGCAGGCCGAAGAGTGCCTGCAGCATGACCGCCACCGGCCCCAGCGGCTGGACCAGCCAGGCCAGCCGGGCCGCCAGCCACAGGCCGAGCAGGGAGAGGACCTGGCGCCACGAGAGTCCGGTCAGGAGATATCCGGAGACCACGCCCAGTCCATAGCCGAACAGCAGTTCCCGCCCGTGGAGGGCCGGACCGGCCAGGCCCGCCGGCCACTGCCCGGAGGAGCGCATCGCCAGCAGGGAGAGGGGTACCGCCAGTGCGGCGTAGAGGGCCGCGGCCGGGAAGAACAGCCGCCACGAGGCATCGCGGTCCCGGATGTTCCGGCTCGCATCCGGTGCCCAGTTCATTGCCTGATCCCCGGTTGTTCCAGCAGGTACTCCTTCAGCACCACGGCGTTGTTCCGTTCGGTATCCCTTGCGGCGTACAGCAGGGTTGCCCGGCCGCTGTCTCCGATCCGGTCGAGGAGCTCCTGCACCACCTGTGTCCGCGCCTGAAGCTCCTCGCGGTAACGCCGCCGGAATTCCTCCCAGCGCTCCGGGCGGTGGCCGAACCAGCGCCGCAGTTCGTCGCTGGGCGCAAGGTCCCGGCACCACAGGTCGACGGCGGTCGCCTCCCGGGAAAGGCCGCGCGGCCAGAGGCGATCGACCAGCACCCGCAGGCCGTCCCCGGGTGCGGGCGCGTCGTAGACGCGGCGACAACGGATGACCGGGGGGGTGGACATCGCTCGAAGACCCTCCGTTACGGCTTCCACACAGGGGGCAAATGATGCAGGATGGGTGTTGTCATGACCAGCGCAGAGTCCGAACAGCACCTGAGCGAGGCCGTCCGCGAGGCCCTGGCCGGGGTGATCGATCCGGAGCTCGGGATCGATGTCCTCGCCCTGGGCCTGGTCTACGGGATCTGGGCCTCCGGAGAGGGGGTGCTGGTCGAGATGACGGCCACCTCCCCGGCCTGTCCGATGAACGACTACCTGGTGGCCGAGGCACAGCGCCGGATCCGCCAGCGGCTGCACGGGGAGGTGCCGGTCGAGGTCCGCCTGGTGTGGGACCCACCCTGGTCCCCGGACCGGATGACGCCCGAGGCACGGCGCCTGCTGGGGATGGAGGAGGACGGCGCATGAAGGTGGGGCGACTGCCCTTCCTGCTCGCCGCGGTGCTCTCTCTGCTGGCCGGCATGGCCGCCGGGCTGGTGCGCCTGGGCTGGCCGGCGGGGTCCGGCATCGCCTCCCTCGCTCCCTGGCATGGTCCGCTCATGACCGGCGCCTTCCTCGGCACGCTGATCGCCCTGGAACGGGCGGCCGCCGCCGGCCGGCGTGCCGCCTTCATCGCCCCGGCCCTGGCGGCGCTGGGCGCCCTCGCCCTGCTGGCCGGCGCGCCGGTCACCGCCGGCTGGCTGCTGGCGGGCGGGGCGGTGGCGCTGCTGGGGATCTACGTGACGGGCCTGGCC
>RFJX01000275.1 GCA_003694425.1 Gammaproteobacteria bacterium | reverse complement strand
GGCAGATGTCGCGCGACAACCGCTGGAGGTGGCGGGATGAGTGGCGGGTCTCCGGACGGCCACGATGCCACCCCGGTCAATGCCCTCAGCGACTACCTGGATGCGCTGTTCCGGCCCCTGCCGGAGGCCATCGACGGTTCCCCCTCCCCTCCGCCGGCGGATCCGGCCGGTCAGGCGGTGAACGGCGCACAGGAGCAGGAGTCCACCGGGGCAATGCTCCCCCGGGATGGGACACGCCTGCAACTGCAGCTGCTCGACCTGGGCGGGCTTGCTCTGGCGCTTCCGGTGGAGCAACTGGCAGGCATCCAACACTTGCCGGAGGACCTCGACCTGGCCCGGGACAGGGAGCAACCCTGGTTGCTGGGCATCCGGGAGGAGAATGGGCGACAGACGGTACTGGTCGACACCTTCTCCCTGGTGGTCCCGTCGAGCCACCGGGAACGCATCAGGCGGAGCGGGGATGAATCTGCCCGGCAGGTGGCCATGGTCGCCGGTGGCCGCTGGGGACTGGTGTGTCGTGACCGCGGGCGGGTCCTCGACGTGGCGCGTGACGCGGTGAACTGGCGGTCGGAGCGGACCCGCCATCCCTGGGTGTCCGGCACCCTGAAGTCCGAGCGCTGTGCCCTGCTGGACGTGGAGACCTTCGTGAAATGGCTGGAGGAGGGCTGTCCCGGCTGGGCCTGAGGCCCGACAAGCAGATGGCACGAGAGATGCATATTTCTTTGCAGTACATGAGACGTGACGGTCGATTGACGCTATTCCGGGGAGTGACAGAAGATGACCCAGGCAGATGACAGGATTCCGGAGAACGCCGGGGACACCGGGCAGGACCCGATGTTGCAGTGGGTCACCTTCCGGCTCGCGGGCGAGACCTACGGAATCAACGTGATCCAGATCCAGGAGGTGCTGCGGCTGAGCGAGATCGCGCCGGTACCCGGGGCGCCGGACCATGTCCTCGGGATCATCAATCTGCGCGGCAACGTGGTCACGGTGATCGACGCCCGCCGCCGGTTCGGTCTGCCCCCGCAGGAGCCGGACGACCTCTCCCGCATCGTCATCACCGAGAACGATGGCATGACGGTCGGGATCCTGGTCGACAGCGTGGCGGAGGTGGTGAATCTGCGCCTCTCCGAGATCGAATCACCGCCCAACGTGGGCAAGGACGAAAGTTCCAGATACATCCAGGGGGTCCACAGCGAAGGCGACCGGATCCTCATCCTGGTGGATCTCAACAGGCTGCTGGAAGAAGAGGAGAGGAGCGAGGCCGCCCCGTACTGACGCATGCCCGACCCCGGTTCCATAGACCCGCTCACACCGGCCTGGCGGATCCGGCCGGTGAAACCGGGAGAGCGCGAGGGCACGGGCGAGCGCGAGCGCAGGCCCGGATCGCAGGAGCGGGAAACCCCCGCGGAGCCGGCTCCGCCCCCCGAGGAGAAACGAGACGGTGATGATGGCCATGTCGATGAATACGTCTGAGCTGCTCCCCCTGCTGGCCGCCTCGCTCTGCCTGGCCGCCGTTGCCTGTGCCCTCATTGCGCTGCGCCGCCAGCGGCGTCAGATCGTCCACCTGCAGCGCGCCATCACCCGTCGGGAGCAGCACCTGCGCCTACTGCGACAGGAATTTGCCGCCCTGCTCGACTGCTCCCGCGGACTGGCGAACCAGCTCGGACATCAGCAGCTACAGCTCCGTCAGGTCAACCATCGGCAGCAGCAGCTGGAGCTCAACGAGGGCGGGGAGGGGCATGTCCGTGAGGCCGTGACCCTGGTCCGGCGCGGGGCCGGGGTCGAGGAGCTGGTCGGGGACTGCGGCCTGAGCCGCTCCGAGGCGGAACTGGTGCTCCGGCTGCACGGCAGGGAGGAGCAGGAGGGACGCCTCTCAGCCTGATCCCGCCTCCGCCCGCTCCAGCAGGCGGATGAACCGGCGCGCATCCTGCGCCATGCTGGCGTTGTTGAACAGGACCCAGCTCCCCCAGGCCAGATTGAGTCGCCCCTTCAGCTCGAGCAGGTCCTCGTCGCTGTAGCGGTAGCCGTAGTTCCAGGCCGGCCGGCCGTGCAGCCGGAAGTAGCGCAGGCCGCGGCCCACCGGCCGCGTCAGGAAGGGGTCCACCCCGTGCAGCAGCCCCAGGTCGGAGAGGAGGGGACGCAACACGGCCGGGGTCCAGGCCTCACCCCTCGGCTCGAAGACCAGGCGCAGGCCGTCGCGCTCCGCCGCCTCGAAGAAACGGCGCAGATTGCGCAGATGTCCGGGCGTCGGCAGAAAGCTGGGCGGGGTCTGGAACAGCACCGCCCGGGCCCGCAGGGCCCTGGCGATCCCCAGGGTCCGCCGCCAGGCCATCCGGGTCACCGCGTTCCACCGGAACGCCCCCGCGCGGGAGAGGTCCGCCTCGCTCAGGGGTTCCCGCAGCCGCCGGTAGGTCGGACTGGAACGCTCGTGGGTGATGAGCTGCCACGCCTTGAGGGTGAAGAAGAAGTCCCGCGGGGCCTCTTCCCGCCACCTGAGCGCCGTCTCTTCGCGTGGCGGCTGGTAGAAGGTCTGCTGGACCTCGATCAGGTCGAAATCGGCGAAGATCCGCCCCCTGGACTCGGCAAAGCCGCAGGTCCCGACCCTGACCCTGCTTCGCGGCCCGCTCTCCCGGGCCTTCACCTGGCCGCTCAGGC
Source organism: Gammaproteobacteria bacterium (assembly GCA_003694425.1). GTDB lineage: Bacteria > Pseudomonadota > Gammaproteobacteria > J113 > J113 > J113. The sequence continues at coordinate 751 of RFJX01000275.1, read as the reverse complement.
CGCTGCCTCGCCTACCTCCCAGAGCCTGCGGATATCCTCGGGCAGCTCGTCCCGGACATGGCGGATCACGCCCTCCGAGAGCTGCCGTCCGAGTACCCGGAAGACCCCACGGGTCATCCCCTCCAGTTCCTCGTCCGACACCGCGAAGGGCAGCTCTTCCCGCACCCGGTCGAGGAACTCGTCGCGATGGCGGACACGGAGCGGCTTGTCGGCCAGGTGCCAGCCTTCGTAGTAGAAGCCGCGCACCAGCATCGGCAACTGGGCCCCCAGCTTCACCGCCTCCTCCGGGAGCAATCGGTCGCGCAGCGCGTGCAGTACCGCCCGCAGCTCGGCATAGGCCCGCTGGCGGGTAGCGGCGCCGGTCTCCTCCATCACCTCGTTGAGCCAGCTTGCCGTCTTCTGCAGCGTGGAATCGAACACCTCGAGAATGGTCGTGCTCATTTCATGCCTCCTCACTCAGTCTCTCTGCGTAGAGATATGGTGGTGAGGCAAGGCTGAACCAAGGGCCCCGGACATCCCCTCCCGGCCGCGAGGTGGTTGGGCAGCGATTGCATCCAACCCCCTGATCCGCTAACCTTCCCGCCTCGTTTCGGCCCGCCCGGGCCGTTCCCGGAGAGGTGTCCGAGTGGTTGAAGGAGCACGCCTGGAAAGTGTGTGTACGGTCAACGCCGTACCGAGGGTTCGAATCCCTCCCTCTCCGCCAAATACAAAAGGCCCCATTTGGGGCCTTTTGTATTTGTGGTGTGTGGAG
>RFJX01000274.1 GCA_003694425.1 Gammaproteobacteria bacterium | reverse complement strand
CAATTACGCTCTAGACTGACAACTGACAACTGACAACTGACAACTGACAACTGACAACTGACAACTGACAACTGACCACCACTCACCACTCGTAACTCAGGCTGGCATAGATGTTCCGGCCCGGACCTGCCACGTGATTGCCTCTCGGGTCTGCGCTGGAGCTGACCCGGTTGACCCCGTTGGTGTGCGGCCGGTAGTGCTTGTCCAGCAGGTTCTCGGCGCCGAAGCGCAGCCGCAGGTTGTCCACCGGAAGGTGATACTCCCCGCGCAGATTGAGCAGGATGTAACCGGCCGATTTGCGCTCGTTGTTGACCTCGGCGATGTCCCGCTTCGGCGCGGTGAACCGGCCTTCCAGCGTCGCGCTCCAGTCCGGTGCGTCGTAGCTGAGCCCGGCCAGCAGGGTGGGGGCGGCGATGCGGTAGAGATTCTCGTCCGCGTCCACCCGCTCGCCACGCATGGCGCTGAGGTTGCCATCGAGACGCCAGTGCCGGAGGAAGCGCAGGCCGAAGCCGGCATCTATCCCGTAGATACGGGCATCGACGTTGGCGAATTGCAGCAGGCGGGCTGAGGATCCCGTCATGGTCGTGACCGCGTCATGGAAGCTTCTTGCCGCACCACTGGTCGGTCCTGCAATCCCGGTGATGTAGTCGAGGACATGGTGGTAGAAGATGCGGGGAGTGAAATAGAAGTTCTCGCCGTGCCAGTCCAGACCCACCTCGGCCTGCCAGGCCACCTCCGGGTCCAGTCCGATATTCCCGATGTAGTTGTTGCCGTCGGCCAGCCCCGAGGTCGACTCGAGCGGCAGCCACAGATAGCGCTCCTGATATGAGGGGGAACGGGTCTTGCGGGCCAGACCCAGCTCTGCATCCAGCCCTTCACTCAGGGCATGGCGCAGCTTGATCACCGCGTCGATATTGTTGTCGTCCACGCTGCGGTCGGCATTGTTGAAACCGCTGGCCAGGGCGCTGGCGTTGGCGGATACGCCCATCATGGCAGGGAATCCGCGCGCGGTTACGGTGTCGGCATCCATGTGGACATGGGTGTAGCGCAGGCCGATCTGGAATTCCCAGCCGGGCGCGGCCTCGCCGTTCCATTCGCCGTAGACACCTGCGACCTGGCGCTCGATTCCGCGGAAGTTGTTGACGAGAAATCCGGTGTTGTCCGGGTTGAAGATGTCGGCGAAGTGTTCGGCGAAGTAACCGTCGCTACCCAGCTCCAGTTCACCGCCTGCCACTTCCCAGGAGCCGCTCAGGGCATATCCCAGGTCACGGGATTCGGTCAGGGCATGCCTGCGCATGGGGTTGCCCATCATGCTGGGCGGCGTGCGCAGGCGATAGTTGGACATCCTGTGTTTGGCCGAGCCTCCGTAGAGTCGGGCCTCGAGATCCACTCCACCGAGCATCCCCTGGTACCGGCTCCGGACATGGTTCCCGTCCACCCACTCGATATCCATCGGGAGCGCCGGAGTACCGTTGTTGTTGGTGTCGTCATGCTCGGCATCGAGGGTGAATTCGTGGTCTCCGGAGGTCCATCCATACCCGGCCGTGTAAAAGTTCCGCTCGTGCTCCGAGGGACGGACAGTGCCGTGTCCGGCATCGTAGTCGCTGCCGTCCTGCCGGGTTGCCGCGACGTGGAAGCGGTTGTTGCGGTTGCCCAGCGACAACAGGGCATCGAGGTCGTATCCCCCATCGACGCTGTGGCCCTGCACCCCCGCGTCGCCGTGGAATTCGTAGGTCGACCCGCTGCCGTAGCTGCCGCTGCGGGTCTTTGCGTGGAAGGTCCCGCCGATGGTCTCGTTGCCCGAGCTGACCGGGGCGATGCCCCGGATCACGTCGAGCGATTCCATCAGCGGCACCGGCAGCCGCGACAGCGGCGGGTCCATGGTGTTGGGGCCGGCGGGGCTGACATGGGTGCCGTTGAGGAGGATGTTGACGCGGTCTCCATACATCCCCCGATACTGGGCGATGCCGGTGAGCGGCCCGTTGCCGTTGACCGCGGCACCCGGGATCCGCAGCAGGAGTCCGGCGCTGTCGACCGCCGGCTGGTTGAGCCTGAGGTAATCGACCCCCGATTGAGTCAGGGTGTCCCGCACGCCGCTCACCTGCAACGCAGGGAGTTCGAGGTGCCCGGCGGTCGCCGGCAGGGCGACGGAGAAGAGCAGAGGCAGCAGCGTCTGCTGCCGGTGTGGTCGTTTCATGGATCGCAATCCCCGGGAGATGGTGTAGACCGGTCGGGGATCATAGGGAACCCACCCGTGGGCGGGAATGCGACCGAGTGTCGCAGGGGATCAGTGCTGGGCGATGTAGTGACCGATGTCCCGTTCGAAGGCCGGGAAGAAGAGCGAGATGGCCTGGATGTCGAAGGAGGGCAGGATCGAATCGCGGGGTTCTCTCTCCAGCAGATAGCGGAAGGCGGCGTCCACCAGACATTCCGGCGGTGTCCCCGGCGGGGCCAGGCGTTCCAGGGTCTGGCTGTTGAGGCTCACCCGGTGTCGACTCTCGCCGCGGGCATCGCGGATGGTGACCCGGAAGATGGCGGGATCACCGCTGGCGAGCTGCTGGATCTCGATCATGCGGGGCGGTTCGGTCCGTCTGGGTCAGGGTGATGTCGTAGCGGTCCTTCCCGACCACTGCAACGCGGCCGGTTGCGGGATCTGTCCGCAACGGCCCGTAAAGCCCGGACCCCACCATGACGGGGAGCCACATTCACGCCTTCCCTGACCTGTCAGCAGCCGGCAGCCGGGGAATGAACCACTCCGGCCCGGTCCGGGCCTGAACGGATATATATCTGATCTGTCAAGGGGAAGATGTGATCCATGCCACAATCGGACGGATCGGGTCGATAGGCGGGAGCCTCCATGCACTTGCGGGAATTGCTGCAGTCAGGGCGTTTCGAAGAGTCCGGAGCCACCCTTGCCGAACCCGGGTATGCAGCCTGATCGGCAGCCTCTGACCATTGATTCCGGAAGGGCCACGTAACCGGGGGCGCCTTCCTCTCAGTTGGTCATCACGTGAATGGAACCGGCCAGCAGGCTGACGCCGACAAGGTCACCGATCACGATGGCGTTGCGCTGGAGGACATGACGGGGGAGATCCATGTAGAGGCGCTCCTGTGGATGGTGGAGCGGGACCAGCAGTAGACTCGCGGTACCTCCCAGGACGATGACCTCGGCCACCCTTGCCTGGAGCGGATTTTCCCGCTCTCCCCGGGAGGGACGGCGGCGCTGGTGCAGCAGCACCTCGCCCGGCGGGATGGTCCAGTGGACCTCGCTGCCGGAAGGCAGATCAGGGGCCCGGGCGATCTCCAGTCGCGCGCCTCCCCACTCCAGGATCCCGGGTTCACCGCTCCCGGGGGGTGCTCGAAGCCGGCCCCGGAACAGGTTGCGCACGTCCATGAGCCTCGCCACCAGCGAGCTGTCGGGGGCGCGCAGGACGGCCTCGGGCTCTCCCTCCTGCAGGCCATGGCCATGATGGATGACGCAGAGCCGGTCGGCCAGCATCATCGCCTCGTCCAGGTCGTGGGTGACCAGCAGCACCGGGATACCGATCTCGCGGGTCAGCTGGATCAGCTCCAGATGCAGCTTCCGGCGGGTCACCCGATCCACCGCGGCGAAGGGCTCGTCCAGCAGCAGGACCTCCGGGTCCCGGGCCAGCGCGCGGGCCAGCGCCCCGCGTTGTTGCTGGCCGCCGGACAGTGCCGCCGGTCTCCTTCCCTCCAGCCCCTGCAGATGGACCCGGCCGAGGATCTCGCGGGCCTGCTTCCGGCGACTGGCCGCGGGCAGGTGGCCCAGTGCCATGACCACGTTCTCCAGCAGGCTCAGGTGCGGAAACAGGGCGGCCTGCTGGAACAGGAAGCCGACCCTGCGCTGCTGTGGCGGCAGTGAGATCCCCGCGTCGGTATCCAGCCAGCTCGTGTCCCCGCAGCGCACACGTCCCCATTGCGGCCGCTCCAGGCCGGCGATGGCGCGAAGGATGGTGGTCTTGCCGCTGCCGGAGGGTCCGACCAGGGCGAGGACCTGGCCGGCCCGGCATGTCGCGCGGCAATCCAGCGGGATGCCCCGTTCCTGCCGGAAGGCGAAGGCGAGGTCGCCGGGCTCAGCCATGGCCGCGTTCCCGCACGCGCAGGCGCCGGTCCAGCCACTGCATCAGGGCCAGCGCGAGCAGCGTGATGCCCAGCAGCAGCAGCGCCATGCGGCCTGCCGCGGCCTCCTCGAAGGCCAGCACCTTGTCGTAGATCGCGATCGAGAGGGTCCGGGTCTCGCCGGGGATGTTTCCGCCCACCATGAGCACCACGCCGAATTCCCCCAGGGTGTGGGCGAAACTCAGGACGACGGCGCTCAGTACCCCCGGCCACGCCAGGGGCAGTTCGACCCTGAGCAGCGACTGCCAGGGGGTCAGGCCGCAACACCAGGCGGCCTCCCTCAGCTCCCGCGGGATCCCCTCCATGGCCCGCAGCAGGGGCTGTACCGCGAAGGGCAGGCTGTAGACCATGGAAGCCACTACCAGGCCGCTGAAATGGAAGGCCAGGCCACCTCCCAGCAGCCGGCCCAGCGGGCTGTCGGGGGCCAGGGCCATCAGCAGGTAATAGCCCAGTACCGTCGGCGGGAGCACCAGCGGCAGGGTGACCAGGGCCTCCAGCAGGCCGCGGCCGGGAAACCGTGACCACGCCAGGGTCCGGGCGAGGAGGATGGCCAGCGGCAGCAGCAGCAGCGTGGTCCAGGCCGCCAGCCGGAGGGAGAGGAGGAGGGCCTCCCAGTCCATCACCTACCGGGCCCGGGTGGCAGGAAGCCGTGTCGGGCCAGGATGGCCTGCGCCGCCGGGGCGCGCAGCCACTCGAACAGGCGGCGGGCCGCGTCACCCGCGTCATGGCGCAGGGCCGCCACATGGAGCAGCGCACTCTCTCCCGCCTCGGGGAGCGGGAGGCACCGCCCGCGTCCGCGCAGCGCCGGGTCATTGCCCAGAGCAGCCGGGATGATGCCGGCCCGGGCCGCTCCGCTGATGACGTACTGGGCCGCCTGGAGGGCATTCTGGGCGATGGCGAGGCGACCCTGCAGACCTTCCCACAACCCGGACCGCCGCAGCAACTGGCGTGCCGCGACGCCGTAAGGGGCATGGTCGGGGTTGGCCAGCGCCAGGCGTTCAAGCCGGCCCTCGCGCAACAATCCGTCGAGACAGGAGAGCCCCTGTCCACAGGAGCGCAGCTGTGGATCATCGCGCAGAAAGAGGCACAGGCTCCCGCGGGCATAGGGAGCCAGGGCCGAGGCCCATCCCCGTTCCAGCAGCCGCCGCGGGTGTTCCTCGTCCGCGGCCAGGAGGATCTCGAAGGGCGCCCCCTGGATGATCTGCCGGGTCAGGTTGCCGGAGGAGGAATAACTGATTCTCAGCCGGTGACCGGTTTCATCCTCGAATGCACGCACCAGATCCGGCAGCGCGTAGTTCAGCGAGGAGGCCGCCGCCACGGTGACCGTATCGCCCCTGCAGGTGGTGAGGGGCAGGAGGGCCAGGATCAGGCAGGTGACCAGCCCCGTCAGCCGACGCACGGGCCCTCCGGGTCGTTACCTGGCTTGCACCCGGCCACGTAGCGGAGCAGGCGCTCGTCGGCCTCCCTCAGTTGCCGGCTCAGCTCGCGGGCGATGTTCATCTGGACCAGGGTGTACTGCTCCGGATCGATCTCGTAGAGCCTGTGCAGGGCCGCGACCGGTACCTCGACCGCATCACAGGGTTCCACGGCCCTGACCGAGACGGAGCGCGGCCCGAAATCGACCAGCGCCACCTCGCCGAAACAGTCCCCCGCTTCCAGCCTGCGCAGCTCCAGATCCTTCTCACCCCAGCGTTTGAGGATGATGGCCAGGCCCTTCTCCAGGAGGTACATCGACTCTCCCTTCTCTCCCTCACGGTAGAAGTATTCGCCCGGCTCCCGGTGGATGAAATGGCAATACCCCAGCAGCCGTGCCAGCACCCGGCCCTCGACACCACCGAACAGGGGCGCGCCGGAGAGCACGGCGATGTGCGGTGTCTTCGTGCCGGCCGGGTCGGCGGGAGAGGGGTTTGATTTCATGTCGGTCTCGTATCTTACCGGTTGTGTTCAATCAGACCAGATGGGACGCCCGTTCTATCCGTCAGCGCAACGAGGTGATCAAGGGCCTGGCTCCAGTATCGCCTCAGCAGTTCGACCCGCGCCTGATCGAGTTGCTTCTTCCCGCTAGCAAGGAGGGTGCCCACCCAGAGGATGCGCGAGCGGTCCACGCCGGCGCTCAGTACCTCGATCCTGGCGTGATAGTCGGGGCGGGCGAGCAGGGTGGCCAGGGCATCATCCTTCCCCGCCTCGTCGGCGGCACCCCGCCAGGCAAGCAGATGGTGGAGCGGCGATCGCTGGATGAGCTTCTGCGGGGACATTCCGCCGGAGGCCAGATTGAGGACACGCAGGGTGCCGGGCCGGCCGTCACCCCGGCACTGAGTGGCCTCGACCGCGGGATTCCACCCCTGCGGGCTGCAGAAGTCCTGCAGGAGCTCCCAGACATGGGCGGCATCGGCCCGGACCAGGCGCTGCTCGACGATGCGCAGTGGAGGCTTGTCCTCCCTTGCCGTGGCCATGCCGGCCGGGAGCAGGAGCAGCAACAGCAGGGACAGATAGCGGATGGAGGCATCGAAAACGGAACAAACCGGGCGATCGCGGCTTCCGGCTCCCTGACTGAACGGGCCCGCAGGCGGATTTGTCGGCTTCCTGTCTTGGGGCAAGGCGATCTCCCCGGGTCATGTCCGGACGTCATTATCCGGATCACCGCGACTTTGCGCCAGCAGGGTGACTTGAGGCAAGGGGCAGGTGGACGAGACCGTCATCTCTTTGACGCCCTTTCCCATGGATCCCGCCGAATTGTCCGGGAGTCAAGGAGTTGTCTCCATGGCACAGCGATTGCTACAGACCGCGGTGTAGTAATCGGGAGAGGCACACATGGCGGAAGAGAAGGAAGGACAGGGCGGCGGATCGAAGAAGCTCATCATCATCTTTGCGGTGGTGGCCCTGGTCCTGGTCGGGGCATCGGTAGCGGTCACCCTGATGCTGGTCGGGGGAAAGGAGGAGGCCGAGCCCGCCGGGGAAGAGGTCGTGGAGGCGCCGAAGGAGCCGCATTATTTCTCCCTCGATCCCCCGTTCACCGTCAATCTGGAGGGGGGCGGAAAGCGGCCGCGCTATCTCCAGATCACCCTCGATGCGATGACCTACGACGAGGAGGTGCTGGAGGCGGTGAAACAGCACATGCCCCTCATCCGCAACAATCTGGTGATGCTGTTCGGGCGCCAGAAACTCGAGGAACTCGCCACCCCGGAGGGCAAGGAGAAGCTGCGCCAGGAGACCCTGAAGACGATCCAGCAGGTGCTCGAGCAGGAGACCGGCAAGCCCGGGGTCGAGGCGGTCTATTTCAGCAGCTTCGTGATGCAGTAGGCGATGGCCGGCTCCGATATCCTTTCCCAGGACGAGATCGACGCCCTCCTCAGCGGGGTCGACGAGGGGGAAGTCGAGACCGAATCCTCCGCAGAGGAGGCCCCCGAAGGGGTCAGGCCCTACGATTTCAGCAGCCAGGATCGCATCGTCCGGGGGCGGATGCCGACCCTGGAGATGGTCAACGAGCGCTTCGCGCGCAACTTCCGCATCAGCCTGTTCAACATGCTCCGCCGTTCGCCGGTGATCT
>RFJX01000273.1 GCA_003694425.1 Gammaproteobacteria bacterium | reverse complement strand
TGGAGAGGCCCTGGACTTCAGCCTGGACCTGGGCGAGGAGACCACCGCTGGTGCGGAGGCCGGCACGGAAGAGGCTCCCGATTTCACGGAAACGGTCACCGAGGCCTCTCCTGGCGACCTCGGGGCAGATCTCCAGGGCGCAGAGGAGGAGGTCGACCTCGACCTGGGTCTGGAGGAAGCGTCAACCGCTGGCGGATCCGGGGAGGAACTGCCGGACCTCTCTCTGGAGGTGGAGGAGAGCGCCGAGGCCGAACTCGGCGAATCGCTCGAGGAACTGGCCCAGTCCCTCGAGGAGGTCGGTGCCGCCGAAGAGGAGACCGGCGGACTGGACCTGGAGATCGAGGGTGAGGTGGCCGGGCCGGAGGAGGCTGTGGAAGCACTCGAGACCATGCAGCTGGAGCCGGAGGCTGCGGGCACGGAGGAGCCGGAGGACCGGACCGTGGTCATGCCCCGGGGTGACGAGATCGAGGAGCAGAGCGAGGAGGACGAGATCGATACCAAGCTCAACCTTGCCAAGGCCTACATCGAGCTCGGCGACAACGAAGGCGCGCGCACCATCCTCTCCGAGGTCCGTGAGGCCGGAACCGAAGAGCAGGTTCGCCAGGCCGAGGAGCTGCTCAGGCAGGTCGAGTGAGCCTCCTGTTCGATGTCCAGGAGGGCCGTATCCCGCGCCCTCCTGGACACGGAGATCCTGAAATCCGGTTTCCGGTCATCTCCCTGCGGCCATCGAAACTGGCCGCACATCCCCGTACCACTCCCGCAGCGGACTGAACGGATCAACCACCCCCGGCAGGACAGATGCGCATCGCCCTGGGTATCGAATACGACGGCAGCCGTTTTCACGGCTGGCAGAGCCAGCGCGGGGTCCGCACCGTACAGCAGGCCCTGGAACGCGCCCTGGCGAAGGTCGCCGACCAGCCGGTCACGGTCCACTGCGCCGGACGCACCGACACCGGCGTTCATGCCCGCGGACAGGTGGTCCATTTCGACACCACGGCGGTGCGGGAACCGCGTGCCTGGGTCCTCGGTGGGAACGTCCATCTCCCTGACGACGTGGCCGTCCTCTGGGCACGGGAGGTGCCCGCCGAATTCCATGCCCGCTACCGCGCCATCGAGCGCAGCTACCGTTACGTCATCCTCAACCGCAAGGCCCGCCCCGCCCTGGAGCATGGACAGGTGACCTGGGAATACCGCCCGCTGGAGGTGGCGCCGATGCGGGAGGCAGCCCGCCATCTGCTGGGGGAGCACGATTTCAGCGCCTTCCGGGCGAAGGAGTGTCAGGCCCGGCACGCGGTGCGCGAGGTCAGGCGTCTGGAGGTGTCACGCCTTGGCGAGTACGTCATCCTCGAGGTCACCGCCAACGCCTTCCTGATGCACATGGTGCGCAATTTTGCCGGTGTGCTGATGGCGATCGGCATGGGCAAGGCACCTCCGGACTGGGCCCGCGACGTACTCGAGGGGAGGGACCGCACCCTGGGCGGTGTCACCGCCCCCGCGCAGGGACTTACGCTGGTCTCGGTGCGCTATCCGGAACGTTACGGGTTGCCCGGTTCGGCGTCCTGGCCGCTGCCTGCAGACCGGAGTCGGGTACCGTCGCCCGTGGTCTCGTGAGGGAAGGACGATCCATGAGCCGGCCTCAGCCACCCGCACCCTGGCGGGTCCGGGTCAAGTTCTGCGGCATCACCCGGACCGTCGACGCGCTCGCTGCGGCCTCCCTCGGAGTGGACGCCATCGGTCTGGTCTTCTATCCTCCCAGCCCCCGTGCGGTGGATGCCGCTACCGCGGCCGGCATCGTTCGTTCCCTGCCGCCGTTCGTCAGCCGGGTGGCCTTGTTCGTCGATGCCGGGCCGGAGGAGATCGAGGCGGTGCTGGCGCAGGTCCCGGTCGATCTGCTGCAGTTTCACGGCGACGAGACACCGCAGGAGTGCGCCCGTTACGGCCTGCCCTGGATCAAGGCGCTGAGGATGCGTGAAGGCCTCGATCTGGAGCGGCTCGTGGGACAATATGACGAGGCCTGTGGTATCTTGCTGGACAGTTATCAGCCCGGTGTCAGGGGCGGTACCGGCCGTGCCTTCGACTGGGACCGGATCCCCTCCTGGCTCGCGCCGCGCCTGGTCCTGGCGGGCGGCCTCAACCCGGAGAACGTCGGTGAGGCGATCCGGCGGGTGCGTCCCTGGGCGGTGGATGTCAGTGGTGGCATCGAGCAGTCCAGAGGGGTCAAGTCCAGGAGGCTGATGGAGGCATTCATGAGAGGTGTCAATCATGCCCGAGCCGAAGCTCGAGAGTGAGTTTCCGGTGATCCCGGACGACCTGCCCGATGAACGGGGCCATTTCGGCCGCTACGGGGGCCGTTTCGTCGCCGAGACCCTGATCCGTCCCCTCGAGGAGCTGACCGCGGCCTACCGGCGCTACCGGGACGACCCGGAATTCCTGTCCGAGCTGGACCGGGACTTCCGCCACTATGTCGGGCGCCCTTCACCCCTCTACGAGGCCGAGCGCTGGAGCAGGGAGCTGGGAGGCGCCCGCATCTTCCTCAAGCGCGAGGACCTCAATCACACCGGGGCGCACAAGGTAAACAACACCATCGGCCAGGCCCTGCTGGCAAGGCGCATGGGCAAGACCCGGATCATCGCCGAGACCGGCGCCGGCCAGCACGGCGTGGCCACGGCCACCGTGGCCGCGCGTCTGGGACTGGAGTGCGTGGTCTACATGGGCGAGGTGGACGTCGCCCGACAGGCGATCAACGTCTACCGGATGAAGCTCCTCGGCGCCGAGGTGGTGCCGGTTTCTTCCGGTTCGAAGACCCTCAAGGACGCCCTCAACGAGGCCCTGCGCGACTGGGTCACCCACGTCGATGACACCTTCTACATCATCGGTACCGTGGCCGGTCCCCACCCCTACCCGGAGATGGTGCGCGACTTCCAGACCGTGATCGGGCGCGAGACCCGGGAGCAGTGCCTGGAGCTGACCGGTCGCCTGCCGGATGCCCTGGTGGCCTGCGTCGGCGGCGGATCCAATGCCATTGGTCTGTTCCATCCCTTCATCGGAGAGGAATCGGTGGCCATGTACGGGGTGGAGGCCGCCGGAGAGGGGATCGCCACCGGCCGCCACGCCGCCCCGCTCAACGCCGGGCGCCCGGGCGTGCTGCATGGCAACCGGACCTACCTGATGGAGGACGAGAACGGCCAGATCCTCGAGACCCACTCCATCTCCGCCGGCCTGGACTATCCCGGGGTCGGGCCGGAGCACGCCTGGCTCAAGGACAGTGGCAGGGCCACCTATGTCGCCATCGAGGACGGTGAGGCGCTGGAGGCGTTTCACACCCTGACCCGCATCGAGGGTATCATCCCGGCCCTGGAATCGAGCCACGCGCTGGCCTGGGCGGCCCGCCTGGCCCCGCAGATGGATCGGGATCAGATCATCGTGGTCAACCTCTCCGGTCGCGGCGACAAGGACATCCATACCGTGGCCGAGCTGGAGGGGATCCGCTTCTGAGCGGATCGGCGGTAGCGAATCATGAACAGGATCCAGGAACGTTTCAGGGCATTGCGCCAGGGCGGCAGGCCTGCCCTGGTCCCCTTCATCACTGCCGGGGACCCGGAGCCGGCCGCGACCGTCGAGCTGATGCACGAGCTGGTCCGGGCCGGCGCCGATCTGATCGAACTGGGCGTCCCCTTCACCGATCCCATGGCCGACGGCCCGGTGATCCAGCATGCCAGCGAGCGGGCCCTGGCCCACGGGGTCTCGCTGCGAGACGTCCTGGGCATGGTGGCCGAGTTCCGGAGCAGCGATCCCGAGACCCCGGTGATCCTGATGGGCTATCTCAATCCCGTCGAGGCGATGGGCTACGCGGAGTACGCCCGCCGGGCGGCCGAGGCCGGCGTCGACGGCTCCCTGGTGGTCGACATGCCGCCGGAGGAGGCCGGAGATTTTCTCGAGGCCTGCCGGGAGCGGGGCCTGGAGACCATCTTCCTGGTCGCGCCCACGACCGCAGAGGAGCGGATGGACCTCATCTGCCGTGCCGCCGGGGGATTCGTCTACTACGTCTCGCTCAAGGGGGTGACCGGGAGTGACCAGCTGGACGTTTCGGTGCTGGGAGAGAAGCTCGGACAGATCCGGCGCCACACCGACGTCCCGGTGGGGATCGGATTCGGGATCAAGGACGCCGCGACCGCGGCGGCGGTAGGCCGGCTCGCCGACGCGGTGGTGGTGGGCAGCGCCCTGGTGTCACGCATCGAGGCGCATGGAGCCGACCGCGAGCGGCTCAGGCGCGAGGTCCACGGCTTCATCGGGGAGCTTCGCCAGGCCCTGGACCGGGAGTGAGGAAATGAGGAGGCCCGTGCCGCGATGAACTGGTTCACCCGCCTGCTGCCATCCCGGATCCGCACCGAGGGGGCTGCCCGCCGCGGTGTCCCGGAAGGGGTCTGGGTCAGCTGTACCTCCTGCAAGACCGTACTCTATCGCGGCGAGCTGGAACGCAACCTCACGGTCTGTCCCAAGTGCGGTTTCCACCACCGCATCTCCGCCCGGGCGCGCCTGCAGCACTTTCTGGACAAGGGGGCGCAATACGAAATCGGCGCCTCCCTGGAGCCGGTGGATTTCCTCAGGTTCAGGGACAGCCAGCGCTATCGCGACCGGCTGGCCAAGGCCCAGCGCAAGACCGGAGAGAAGGATGCCCTGGTGGCGCTGGGAGGCCGGCTCAAGGGGATGGAGGTGGTCGCCTGCGCCTTCGAGTTCGAATTCATGGGGGGGTCGATGGGCTCGGTGGTGGGGGAGCGCTTCACCCGCGCCGCCGGGGAGGCCCTGGAGCGGGGCTGTCCGCTGATCTGTTTCTCCGCCAGCGGGGGGGCGCGGATGCAGGAGGCCCTCACCTCACTGATGCAGATGGCCAAGACCAGCGCTGCGCTGGCCCGGCTGCGCAAGGCCGGCGTGCCCTACGTCTCGGTGATGACCGACCCCACCATGGGCGGTGTCTCCGCCAGCCTGGCGATGCTCGGGGACATCAACGTCGCCGAGCCCGGGGCCCTGATCGGCTTCGCCGGACCCCGCGTCATCGAACAGACGGTGGGGGAGACCCTGCCGGAGGGTTTCCAGCGCGCCGAGTTCCTGCTCGAACACGGCGCCATCGACCTCATCGTCGACCGCCGGGAGATGCGCGACCGGCTGGCCTCGCTGCTGGCCATCCTCGGGCACCACGCGATCAACGCCCTGCCCGCCTCGGAGCCTAACCCTTGATCGGGCGTGGCCATTCCAGCCCGGCCGGTATCGCCACGGGGCAGGACCGATTCCATAGCCTGTCTGAATGGCTGGCCTGGCAGGAGGGGCTCCATGTGCGGGAGATCGACCTGGGGCTGGAACGGGTGCGCGAGGTGGCCTCGCGCCTCGACCTCCTGAGCCCGGACTATCACGTCATCACGGTGGCCGGCACCAATGGCAAGGGCTCCTGCGTGGAGATGCTGCAGGCCATCCTCTCGGCGGCCGGATACCGGGTCGGCAGCTATACCTCCCCCCATCTGCTGCACTACAACGAGCGCATCCGGGTGGGGGGAGAGATGGTGACGGACGAGGCCCTGTGCCGGGCCTTCGCCGAGGTTGACCGGGCGCGCGGCGAGACCAGCCTGACCTATTTCGAGTTCGGCACCCTGGCCGCGCTCTATCTCTTCCGGCAGGCGGGGCTGGATGCCGCGGTCCTGGAGGTCGGGCTGGGCGGGCGCCTGGACGCGGTCAACCTGCTCGACGCGGAGGCGGCGCTGGTCACCAGCATCGATCTGGACCATGTCGAGTGGCTGGGGGAGAGCCGGGAGGAGATCGCCCGGGAGAAGGCCGGGATCTTCCGCCCGGGGGCCGTGGCCGTCTGCGCCGAGGCCGATCCCCCCCGGACCCTGCTGGAGGAGGCGCAGAGGCTCAGGACGCGCCGTCTGGCCAATCGTCTGGACTACCACTACCGGGAGGCCGGCCGGCGGTGGGACTTCGAGTGCGGGGAGCAGCGTCTGCAGGGATTGCCGCGCCCGGCCCTCGAGGGCTCCTTCCAGCTCCAGAACGCCGCCGCCGTGCTGGCACTTCTGACCGGTCTGCGCGAGGTCCTGCCGGTAGCCCGGGAGGCGATCGAGCAGGGCCTGCGCGAGGTGCGCCTGGCGGGGCGTATCCAGAGGGTCCCGGGGCCGGTCGAGCTGATCCTCGATGTGGCGCACAACCCCCAGGCCGCCTCGGTCCTCGCCAGTCAGCTCCGCGAGCGGCCCGCCCGCGGGCGTACCTGGTGCCTGCTCGGCATGCTCCGGGACAAGGACTGTGCCGGGGTCGGGCAGATCCTGGGGCCCCTGGTGGATGGCTGGCATGTCTGTACTCTCCAGGCCACCCGGGGGGCCGCCGCGCCCCTGCTGGCCGACTCTCTCCGGGTGGCCGGAGTGGAGGGGGAGATCGCGGTTCATGAATCGGTGGAGCAGGGTTACCGGGCGGTACTGTCCCGGGCCCGTCCGGGGGACCGGGTCGTGGTGATGGGGTCTTTCCTCACGGTCGGAGCAGTGCTGCCGCTGATTTCCGTCCCGGTCGGGGCAGCCGGGCGCTGATGCAGCAGCGGCTGCGGCAGCGCCTGATCGGCGCCGTGATCCTGATGGGGCTGGCGGTGGTGCTGTTGCCCCTGCTGCTGGAGGAGGGACGCGGTCCCCGGGTCCTGCGCGAGGGGGGCAACATTCCCGCCCCTCCGGAACAGAGCGGATTCACCTCCCGCATCGTGCCCCTGGAGCCTGCCGATCTGGAGCCCGACAAGGCCCGTCAGGCGGTCGAGGAGGCCCGCGCCCCGGAGCCTGCGACCACAGCGGAGCGAGAGTCCGGTTCCGCAACGGAAGAGGGCACAGGCACGGGAGAAGACACCGGCAGCGTGAGAGTGGGCGTCTCCGCCTGGGTGGTTCAGCTGGGCAGCTTCTCGAGCGAGGAGAATGCCAGCAAGCTCCTGGCCAGGCTGAAGGAGAAGGGCTACGCGGCCTTTCTCGATCCCGCCTATACGGAACAGGGGAAACAGTACCGGGTCAGGGTGGGGCCGGAGCTGACCCGGGCGAAAGCGGATGCACTGCGCAAGCGCCTTGCCCGTGAGCTGAAGCTCCAGGGCATCATCGTCCGCTATCCCTGATCTCCCGGTGATTCTCCAGCCGCGCCCGGTTCATGCCGTGGCGGCGCGGATTTGGGGTATGATCGCGATGGAGCGATACGCGGGGACATTCCTGGAACATGCAGTGGGTTGATGTCGCGATACTCGGGGTGATCGGGGTCTCCGCGCTCCTGAGCCTGTTACGGGGGCTGGTGCGGGAGGTCCTCTCGCTGGTCGCCTGGGTCCTGGCCTTCTGGGTCGCGATCCGTTTTTCGCCCACCCTCGCTCCCTCGCTCGACTTCCTCACCGTCCCATCCGCCAGGCAGTTTCTGGCCTTCCTCTCCCTGTTCCTGGTGACACTGCTGACCGGCGGGTTGATCAACCACCTCGTCGGCAAGCTGGTTGACAGTACCGGGCTGTCCACGACCGACCGGGTGCTGGGGATGGTCTTCGGCCTGGTCCGGGGCGGGGCCATCATCCTTCTGCTGGTGCTGCTGGCGGGGCTGACTCCACTGCCCGGGGACTCCTGGTGGCAGCAGTCGAGGCTGATCGGCCCCTTTCAGGAGCTGGCCATGCGCACGCTGGCCTATCTCCCTCCCGACATTTCCAGACACTTCTCCTTCTGACGCTCATGTGCGGCATTATCGGCATAGTCTCCAGCGGCAACGTGAACCAGGAGCTCTTTGACGGCCTCACCGTCCTGCAGCACCGCGGCCAGGACGCGGCCGGCATGGTCACCTACAAGGACGGCCGGTTCCATCTGCGCAAATCGAACGGCCTGGTCCGGGACGTGTTCCACACCCGCCACATGATCGAACTGGTGGGAAGGATGGGGATCGGGCACGTACGCTACCCCACCGCAGGCTGCGAATCCTCCGCCGAGGCCCAGCCCTTCTACGTCAATTCGCCCTATGGCATCGCCCTGGCACACAACGGCAACCTGACCAACGCCGAACAGCTCAAGCAGGAGCTGTTCCGGGACGACCTGCGTCACATCAACACCGATTCGGATTCCGAGATCCTGCTCAACGTCTTCGCCCACGAACTCAGCCGGCTGGGGAAGCTGCGCATCGACGCCGGGGACATCTTCGAGGCCGTCGCCCGGGTGCACCAGCGCTGCCGCGGGGCCTATGCCGCGGTGGCGATGATCACCGGGGTCGGAATCATCGGCTTCCGCGACCCCCACGGCATCCGGCCGGTGGTCTTCGGCCGCCGGGAGAGCGCAGGTGGAGACGAATACATCATCGCCTCCGAGAGCGTCGCCATCGATACCCTCGGTTTCGAGCTGATCCGCGACATCCGGCCGGGAGAGGCGGTCTTCATCGGCTACAAGGACAGGCAGGTCCACACCAGGGAATGCGCGCCACAGGCCAGCTATGCGCCCTGTATCTTCGAGCACGTCTATTTCGCCCGTCCGGACTCCATCATCGACGACATCTCGGTCCACAAGGCGAGGATGCGCATGGGCGAATATCTCGCCCGCAAGA